>JBOHBY010001310.1:0-5569 GCA_050698635.1 Spirillospora sp. | reverse complement strand
GCGCGGCTACGCCCGGGAGCTGGCGGAACGCGAGGAGGCCGCCGCCGATAGGGACGCGGCGCTCCGCCGCGTCCTCGACCATTACCTCGCCGCCACCGGAGAACTGGGCGCCGAGGGGCTGGTGCTGCTGGATCGGGAGCGGTGGGCGGAGGCGGCCGAGACGCTGGACGATGCCCTGCACCGCGCCGAAGCGGGCGGCGGCGAACCGGGTGGCGGCGAACAGGGCGACGGCGAACAGGGTGGCGGCGACCCGAGCGCGATCTTCCTGGCCCGCCTCGACCTCGCCCGCGCGCTGACCATGACCGGCGACCTCGACCGCGCCATCGACCTGCTCGGCCCCCTCCCTGACGGCTTCGCCGCCCTCCCCGAACCGGACGAGCACAACCGGGCCCGCGCGCTGTCGAGCCTCGGCGAGGCGTACCTGCGCGCCCGCCGTCCCGTCGCGGCGATCAACTTCTTCGGCCAGGCCCTGGAGATCCTGCGCAGGCAGGACGACGTCGACCAGCAGGCGGGGATGTTCGTCCACATCGCCGACGCCGCCCGCCAGCGCGGCGACCACGTCGCCGAGGGCGCCGCCCGCGACCGTGCCGCCGAGCTGTACGCGTCGCTGTCCGCCCGGGGAGAACCGTCGGGAGGGTGACGGCGGGCCGGTCAGATCTTGCGGTGGTCCCAGCTGACGATGTTGCCGGGTTCCATGACGATCAGGACGCGCTTGGCGAGCGCCTGCTCGATCCCTTCGGCGATCGCAGGGTCGACCGGCTCGCCGATCGCGGGGACGGGCAGACCCGCCATCCGGGAGCCGACGACCATGCCGACCTTGGTCCGCGGCTCCGGGTCGTCGATGACGACGCCGCGGCCGTAGAGGGCGACGCCGCGCAGGTCGTCGTACTCCGTGCCGTCCTCGACCAGGCAGGTCATCGTCGGGTCGCGGCGCAGGTTCAGCACCTTCTGCGACGCCCGGTACGTGGTGAACGCGATCTTGCCGTTGAGCAGCGTGTAGAACATGGTCACCAGGTGCGGCGCGCGGTCCCTGCCGACGGTGGCGACCTGGACCTTGAAGTTCGCGGCGAGGAAGGACGTCACCTCGTCCGGCGCCATCCGGATCCGTTCGCGCTTGCCACCGGCCACGAAGCCTCCTCGTCTCCTCGTCTCCTCGCCTCCCTGCCACCTCGTCGCCACCTCGTCGGTCGCGACGCGCCCCAGCATAACCAGGTGCTTACTGGCGTCCGCGGGCGGCACCATTGGGGGATGTCGGTTCGCGATCTCATCGTCCTCGGCTCGGCGAGCGCCGTGCCCACCAAGGCCCGCAACCACAACGGGTACCTGCTGCGCTGGGACGGTCACGGCGTCCTGTTCGACCCGGGCGAGGGCACGCAGCGGCAGATGACCCGCGCCGGGGTGTCCGCGCACGACATCACGTGGATCTGCGTGACGCACTTCCACGGTGACCACTGCCTGGGCGTCCCGGGCGTCGTCCAGCGCATCGCCCGCGACGGCGTCGAGCATCCGGTGGACGCGGCGTTCTCGGCGAGCGGCGCACAGTACTGGGAACGGCTGAGGCACGCCGCCGCCTTCAGGGACACCGACGTCGTCCGGGAACGTCCCGTCTCGGGCGAGCGCATGGAGCTCGAAACCGGCGGCGCTCCGTTCAGGCTGGTCGCGCGGCGCCTGTCCCATCCGGTGGAGGCGTACGGGTACCGACTGGAGGAGCCGGACGGCCTGACGATGCTCCCCGCCGAACTCGCCGCTCGGGGAGTGCGCGGCCCGCTGGTCCGGCGGCTTCAGGAGGACGGCCGCGTGACCGTCCCCGACGGCCGGACGGTCACGCTCGACGAGTGCGCCGTGCGCCGTCCGGGCCAGAAGGTCGCGTTCGTCATGGACACCCGGCTCTGCGACGGCGTCCGCGAACTGGCCGACGGGGTCGACATGCTCGTCATCGAGTCGACGTTCCTCGACCAGGACGCCGCCCTCGCCGACGAGTACGGCCACCTCACGGCGGCGCAGGCGGCGAAGGTCGCGGCGGACGCGGGCGTCCGGCACCTGGTCCTGACGCATTTCTCCGAGCGCTACCGCCCCGAGGACGAGCCCCGGTTCCTGGACGAGGCGTCCACCGCGTTCACCGGCGAGGTCACCCTCGTCCACGATCTCGACCGGATCCCGTTGCCCCGCCGACGCAACGACCAGAGCCGCCGACATGAAGCCGATATGAACAAGACCACAGGGACGAACAGGCCCGCCTAACCCGGCGCGATCTTGGGCAGGATTGCGGTCATGGCTGACGAAGTTGATGTCGTGGTGATCGGTCTCGGGCCCGGCGGTGAGGACGCCGCCGGACGGCTGGCCGAGGCGGGGCTGTCGGTGGTCGGTGTGGAGTCCCGGCTGGTCGGCGGCGAGTGCCCGTACTACGCCTGCGTCCCCACCAAGATCATGGTGCGTGCCGCCGGGCTCGTCGCGGACGGTGAACGCGTCCCGGGGATGGCGGGCGAGGCGACCGTCCGTCCCGGCTGGGCGCCGGTCGCGGCGCGCATCCGCGACGAGGCGACCGACGGGTGGGACGACAAGACCGCGGCCGACCGTCTCACCGGCAAGGGCGTCACGCTCGTCCGCGGCGAGGGCCGCATCACCGCCCCGCGCGAGGTGACAGTGGACGGCAGGGTGTTCCGGGCGCGGCGCGGGATCGTCCTCAACACCGGCACGTCCCCGACGGCCCCGCCCATCGAGGGCCTCGCCGACACGCCGTTCTGGACGAACCGCGAGGCCGTCCAGGCGACCGAGGCCCCAGAGTCGCTCATCGTGCTCGGCGGCGGTGTCGTCGGCGCCGAGATGGCGCAGGTCTTCTCCCGCTTCGACACCCGCGTCACGATCGTCGAGGCCGCCGACCGCCTGCTCATCAACGACGAGCCGGAGTCCAGCGCCCTGATCCGCGACGTGTTCGAACGCGAGGGCATCGGCGTCCGCACCGGCGTGGGCGTCACCGGCGTCACGCACGAGAACGACGAATTCACCATGCACCTCGGCGACGAGACCATCGTCGCCGACCGTCTCCTTGTCGCGGCCGGTCGGCGCCCCAACCTGAGGGGTCTCGGCCTAGCGAACGTCGGCCTGGACGAGACCGCACGCAGCATTCCGGTGGACGGCCACCTCCGCGCCGCCGACGGCGTATGGGCGATCGGCGACATCACCGGCAAGGGCGCGTTCACGCACGTGTCGATGTACCAGGCGGCGATCGCCGTCCGCGACATCCTCGGCGAGGAGGGCTCGCCCGCCGCCTACCGTGCCGTGCCGCGCGTCACGTTCACCGATCCCGAGATCGCCTCCGTCGGCCTGACCGAGGCCCAGGCACGGGAGCAGAACCTCCCAATCCGCACCGGCATGTCCCAGATCCCGGACTCGACCCGCGGCTGGATCCACAAGGTCGGCAACGACGGCTTCATCAAGCTCGTCGAGAACATCGAGTGGGGCACCCTGGTCGGCGCCAGCGCCGTGGGCCCGTCCGGCGGGGAGATCCTCGGGTTCCTGTCGGTCGCCGTCCACACCGAGACCCCCACCGCCGCCCTCCGCGAAATGATCTACGCCTACCCCACCTTCCACCGCGCCATCGAACCCGCCCTCGCCGATCTGGCCCGCCGCTCCGGGTGAGCGCGTCCGGTCCGGGTGAGCGGGTGAGGCGCCGCCGGGATCGGGCAGGATCGGGAGCATGAACCGCCTCAAGGACGCGACGAGCCCGTACCTCCTCCAGCACGCGGGCAACCCGGTCGACTGGTGGGAGTGGAACGACGACGCGTTCGCCGAGGCGCGGCGGCGGGACGTCCCCGTTCTCCTGTCCGTCGGATATGCGGCCTGCCATTGGTGTCATGTCATGGCGCACGAGTCGTTCGAGGACGGCGAGACGGCGCGGAGCATGAACGAGCTGTTCGTGAACATCAAGGTGGACCGGGAGGAGCGGCCGGACATCGACGCCGTCTACATGGAGGCGACCCAGGCCATGACGGGCCAGGGCGGGTGGCCGATGACGGTGTTCATGACCCCGGACGGGCATCCGTTCTACTGCGGGACGTATTTCCCGCGCGCGCAGTTCCGGGCGTTGCTGCAGGCGGTCCACAAGGCGTGGGCGGAGCAGCACGACGAGGTGGTCGGGCAGGGGCTGCAGGTCGTCGAGGCGCTCACGTCGCGGGGGTCGGGGCTTGAGGGGACGCGGGCGCCGGGCGCGGAGATGCTCGCGCACGCGGTGCAGGCGCTGGCCGGGTCGTACGACGTGGCGCGCGGCGGGTTCGGCGGCGCGCCGAAGTTCCCGCCGTCGATGGCGCTGGAGTTCCTGCTGCGTCACCACGCGCGGACGGGCGGCGACGAGGCCCTCGCCATGGCCGCGCACACCCTGGAGGCGATGGCGCGGGGCGGGATGTACGACCAGCTCGGCGGCGGGTTCGCCCGGTACTCGGTGGACGATCGCTGGGTCGTCCCGCACTTCGAGAAGATGCTCTACGACAACGCGCTGCTGGCGCGGGTGTACGCGCACTGGTGGCGGCTGACCGGGACGCCGTTCGCGCGGCGGGTGGCGCTGGAGACGTGCGACTGGATGCTCCGCGACCTGCGGACGGACGAAGGCGGCCTAGCGTCCGCGCTGGACGCCGACAGTGAGGGCGTCGAGGGCAAGTACTACGTCTGGACGCCCGCGCAACTGCGCGAGGTACTCGGAGACGACGACGGTGCCTTCGCGGAGGGTCTGTTCGAGGTGACGGGGACGTTCGAGCACGGGACGTCCGTCCTCCAGCTTCTGACCGACCCCGACCCCGACGACGCCGAACGGTACGAGCGTGTGCGGACGGCCCTGTTGTCGGCGCGCGCGCACAGAATTCCGCCCGCGCGGGACGACAAGGTCGTGGCGGCGTGGAACGGGCTGGCGATCGCGGCGCTCGCCGAGTGCGGAGCGTTGTTCGACAGGCCGGATCTCGTCCGGGCGGCAGAGGAGGTGGCGCGGCTGCTGGTCGACGTGCACCTGCGTGAAGGGCGCCTGGTGCGGACGTCGCGTGGCGGTGTACCGGGCGCCAACGCCGGTGTACTGGAGGACTATGCGGACGTGGCGGAGGGGCTACTCGCCTTGCACGGCGTCACGGGAGACCCGCGCCACGTGCGGCTGGCCGGTGAATTGTTGAATACCGTCCTCGAACGGTTCGGGGACGGGTCAGGTGGGTTCTATGACACCGCCGACGATGCGGAACAGCTCTTCCGGCGTCCGCAGGACCCGACGGACAACGCGGTCCCTTCGGGGCAGTTCGCCGCCGCCGGCGCGCTGTTGTCGTTCGCGGCGCTCACCGCGTCGGACTGGCACCGGGATTCCGCGGAGGCCGCGCTGGCCCCGGCGGGGACGCTCGCCGCCAAGCACGCCCGGTTCGCCGGCTGGGGTCTGGCCGTGGCGGAGGCGCGGGCGGCGGGGCCGGTGGAGATCGCCGTGATCGGCGACCCGGACGACGAGCGCACCCGGGCCCTGCACCGGACGGCCCTGCTGGCGGACGCGCCGGGCGCCGTGGTCAGCGTGGGCCCGCCGGACGCGGAGGGCGTCCCGCTGCTG
>JBOHBY010001309.1:0-2532 GCA_050698635.1 Spirillospora sp. | reverse complement strand
GCGCGGGAGCACGCGGACGGGCAGCACCCGCACCGGGTCGGCGCGTTCGTCCGCGCGCCGGGGGCTGCTCGGCGCGGGGCTGGTCGAGGTGCCGCGCGTCCCGTACCGGGACCCGTCCACTGCGGTGATGAGCAACCCGCAGGTCGCGGAGGGCAAGCGGTTCTGCAGCAGTTGCGACCACCCGGTCGGACGGGGGCGCGGCGGGCAGCCGGGCCGCACCGAGGGGTTCTGCCCGAAGTGCGGCACGAGGTTCTCGTTCACTCCGAAGCTCGGCCCCGGCGATCTCCTCGGCGGGCAGTACGACGTGCTCGGCTGCCTCGCGCACGGCGGCCTCGGCTGGATCTACCTCGCCAAGGACAGGAACGTCAACGACCGCTGGGTGGTGCTCAAGGGCCTGCTGGACAGCGGCGACGCCGACGCCATGGCGGCCGCGGCGGCCGAGCGCGCGTTCCTGTCGGAGGTCGAGCACCCCAACATCGTCAAGATCTACAACTTCGTCCAGCATGACGGCGACGGCTACATCGTCATGGAGTACGTGGGCGGCCAGTCGCTCAAGGACATCCTGCTCCAGCAGCCGCAGCCCGCGGGTGAGAAGCACCTCCCGCTCGCGCAGGCCATCGCGTACGGGCTGGAGGTCCTGCGCGCGTTCGAATATCTGCACGCGCAGGGCCTGGTCTACTGCGACTTCAAGCCGGACAACGTGATCCAGTCAGAGGAGCAGCTCCGGCTGATCGACCTCGGCGGCGTCCGGCGGCTGAACGACCCGAGCGGCGCGATCTACGGCACGGTCGGCTACCAGGCGCCCGAGATCGCCGACGACGGACCTTCGGTCTCGTCCGACCTGTACACGGTCGGGCGGGCGCTGGCCGTGCTGAGCTTCCCGTTCCGCGGCTTCACCCGGACGTTCACGACCTCGCTGCCGGATCGCTCGCAGGTCCCCGTCCTCCAGCGGTTCGAGTCGTTCGACCGATTCCTGCGCCGCGCGACGCACAACGACCCCGAGCACCGGTTCCAGGACGCGGCCGAGATGGCCGAGCAGCTCACCGGCGTTCTGCGGGAGGTCCTGGCCGCCGGGGACGGCGTGCCGCGTCCGGCCGCGTCCGGGCTGTTCGGGCCCGAGCGGTTCGCGACGCGGATGGCGGGCGGCGAGTCGGACGAGTCGGCGCTGCCGCCCGTCCCGCCGGCGGTGGCCGCGGCGGCGCTGCCGGTGCCGCTGGTGGACGGGTCCGACCCCGCCGCCGCGTTCGTCTCTGGCCTCAGCGCGCTGGAGCCCGAGCAGGTCGTGGAGACGGCGAAGAACGCGCCCGAGCGCACCCCCGAGGTGCGGCTGGCGCTCGCCCGCGTGAAGATCGAGCTCGGCGCGGCGGCCGAGGCGGAGGAGCTGCTGGACGAGCTCTACGCCGAACGTCCGGGCGACTGGCGGATCGACTGGTACCGCGCCGTCGGGTTCCTCGCGCAGGGCCGGGCGGCCGAGGCGGCGCCCTGGTTCGACCGGCTCTACGCGTTGCTGCCCGGTGAGGCGGCGCCGAAGCTGGCGCTGGCCTACTGCCGGGAGCAGACGGCGCCGCACGACGCCGTCCGCCTGTACGAGACGGTCTGGCGCACCGACCAGAGCTACATCACGGCGGCGTTCGGCCTCGCGCGCGTGCATCTGGCGGCGGGCGAGCGGGCGGCGGCCGTGGCCGCGCTCGACTCGGTCCCGCAGATCTCCATCCGGTACCTGCCCGCGCAGGTGGCGGCGGTCGCGACGGTGGTGCGCGGGCGCTCCCCCGCCGACCTCACGGCCGCCGAACTGGTCGCGGCCGGCGACCGTCTCTCCGCCGTCGACCTGGACGGTGAGCGCCGCGACCGGCTGGCCGCCGAGGTGCTGGAGGCCGCGCTCGACTGGCTCCTGGACGGGCCGGGCTCGGCGGGCGGGACGCAGGGCGGCGCCGTCCTCGGCACCCCCCTGTCGGAGACCCAGCTGCGCCGCCTGCTGGAGTCGACGTACCGGGAGCTGGCCAAACGCTCCCGCGACCGGGACGAGAGCCGCCGGCTCGTCGACTCCGCCAACGCCGTCCGCCCGAGGACGCTGCTGTGACCGGCGACCAGCACGCGGCGAAGGCGGCGGAGCTGTCCTGCCCCGCGTGCGGCGAGATCGTGTACGCGGGCGAGGTCTTCTGCGAGGAGTGCGGGCACCGCCTCACCGACGCCCCACCGGCCACCGCCGAGGCGGACGCGGACGGACGCCCGGACGCGACGATCAGGCAGAGCTCGTCCTCGCCGTCGTCGCGCCGCCGCGCGTCCACGGGCCCGTGCACGGGCTGTGCCGGGACGGCGATCGACGCGGACGGCTACTGCGAGTCCTGCGGCCTGCGCCAGCCCGCCGAACGCGACCACATCGAGTTCGAGATCCCGGGCGACGCGGGCGGGAACGGGACGCGCCCGGTGATCGCCGCGGGCGCGAGCGACCGCGGCCGCCGCTACAGCCGCAACGAGGACGCCATCGCCATCGCCGTCCACGCCGCCGGGGTCGCGGCCGTGGTGTCGGAC
>JBOHBY010001308.1:0-1691 GCA_050698635.1 Spirillospora sp. | reverse complement strand
AGTCGGGGCCGTCCAAGGGCGCTTCGAGCAGAGCCAGGGCGACCAGTTGGCTCGCCTCGTCCTGGACGGCCGCGCGCCCGTCGCGGACGGCCGCGATAGCGCCTGGGTCACCCTCCGGCAGAAGGGCTCCGTAGGGCGAGTACGGGGCGGGTTCCGCGCCCGCGTCGCGCAGCTCTCGCACGGTGGACCGGCCAGGACGTGCGACCAGGGTGACGCGGGGACGCGCGTTGTCGGCGGCGAGCAGTTCTTCGATCTCGCCGCCGCCGACGGCGTCCCGCAGCGCGGACACGATCCACTTGGGGTGGCTGTACCGCACCGAGAGACGGGTGGTGGGGTCGGCGTCGGCGGGCGCGACGATGTCGAGCCAGGCGTCCAGGTCGCGGGTGGCGACCTTGCGCAGCACCGCGTTGGCGAACTTGGCCTGCCCAGGGCCGGAGACCGAACGCGCCAACTCGACCGTGGTACCTACGGCCGCGTGCGGCGGGATACGGGTCGCGAGTACCTGGTGTGTGCCAAGGCGCAGGACGTCCAGGAGCGGTGCGTCGATGCGCCGCAGTTCACGGTCGCTGCACAGCGCCAGTACGGCGTCGTAGGTGCCGCGTCCGCGGAGCGTGCCGTAGGTGAGTTCGGTCGCGAGGGCTGCGTCACGGCCGGTGAGGCCGCGGTCGTGCAGGCGGGCGGGCAGCAGGAGGTTGGCGTAGGCGTCGCGCGTGTCGACGGCGCGGATCACGTCGAACGCGGTGCGCCGGACGAGGTCCTGTGGGCGGCCGGTCTTGCGCGGCCCGCCCGGCCTGCGGTTCTGGGTGTGTCGGCGGTCGCGGGCTGGTGCCATCAGTGCAGCGCGTCCTTGCCGATGAGGTTGATGCCGCGGGCCCAGTCGGCCGCGGACATGCTGCGCTTGCCCTGCGGCTGGACATCGCTCAGCGCGACGGGATGCGTGGCCGTCCCGACCAGTACCTCGTTCTTTCCGGGACGCAGCTCCCCAGGCGACAGCTTGTCGGCGTCAGGGGCGGGACGGACCGGCCCCAGCTTGACGCGCGTGTCGCGGAAGTTCGTCCACGCGCCGGGTGCGGGCGTGCAGGCGCGCACGAGGCGGTCTATGTGCAGGGCCGGGCTCTGCCAGTCGACGTGACCGTCCTCTGGCGTCAGTTTCGCCGCGTGGGACACGCCCTCCGTGGGCTGTGGCCGCGGCTCCAGGACTCCCGCCTCGATGCCGTTCATCGTGTCCAGCAGAAGGCTCGCTCCGGCTACCGCGAGGCGGCCCAGCAGGTCACCGGTGGTGTCGGTCGGCTGGATCGGTTCGGTGAGGACGCCGTAGACCGGGCCAGTGTCCAGGCCCTCCTCGATCTCGAACGTCGCCGCGCCGGTCATGTCGTCGCCGTGCAGGATCGCGCGCTGGACGGGCGCGGCACCGCGCCAGGCGGGCAGCAACGAGAAATGCAGGTTCACCCAGCCGTGCCGCGGGATGCCGAGTGCCTCGCGCGGCAGCAGCGCCCCGTAGGCGACGACGGGGCAGCAGTCGGGCGCGATCTCGCGGAGCCGGTCGAGGAACTCGGGGTCGCGGGCCTTGGCGGGCTTGAGCACCTCGACGCCCGCCTCCGCGGCGAGCGAGGCGACCGGGCCGGCGCTGAGATGGCGCCCACGGCCCGAACGCCCGTCCGGCCGGGTCACGACCGCGACCACCTCGTGGG
>JBOHBY010001307.1:0-3919 GCA_050698635.1 Spirillospora sp. | reverse complement strand
CCCCAGGGGTCTGCGATACGGGTCAGGAGGCGGCGGTGGTGTCGCCTGGCTGGCGGCGGGAGCTGTGCCACGGCATCAGCAGCCGCTCGGCGAGGTCGACCAGCGCGAACAGCACCACGCCGATCAGCGACAGCAGGATCAGCGCGGCGTAGAGCATCGCGGTGTCGACGTTGCCGGTGGCCTCGACGATCACGTAGCCGAGCCCGCTGTCGGCGCCGACGAACTCGCCGACGACCGCGCCGGTGACGGCGAGCGTGACCGCGACCTTCAGCCCGCTCATGATGAACGGCAGCGCCGCCGGGAACCGGAACCGGACGAACGTCTGCATCCGGGTCGCGTTCATCGTCGCCGACAGCTCGATCAGGTCGGGGTCGATCGACTTCAGGCCGGTGAACCCGGCGACGACGACGGGGAAGAACGCGATGAACGCGGCCATCAGCACCTTCGGCGAGAAGCCGAAGCCGAGCCACACCACGAACAGCGGCGCGACCGCGATCTTCGGCACGACCTGGGCGAAGACGAGCGCCGGGTACACGGTCTTCTCCAGCGCCGGGGCGTAGGCCATCAGCAGGGCCGCGAGCAGGCCGAGGACGACGGCGGCGGCGAACCCGGCGAGCGTCTCGGCGGTCGTGACGAGCGAGGCGTCCCAGAGGTACCCGGCGTTGTCGGCGAACCGGTTCCAGGTGTCCATCGGCGGCGGGACGAGGTAGCTCTCGACGAGCCCCAGCGCGGTGACGGCCTTCCACACGGCCAGGACGGCGGCGAGCAGCAGCGCGGGCCGCCAGAGCGCGGCGGCCCACCCCCAGCGGGGCCGGCGCGGGCGGGGACGGCGGAGGAGCACGGAGTTCGCCATGGCAGACCCTAACGGTAAGCGCTTTCAATTTCAGGCGCTGGCAATGTAGGCAGGTGAGAAGACTCACGTCAAGGGGCAGAGTTGTAAGCGCTTACGGTTTCCGCCACGATGTGGCGGACCGCACCGGGGAGGAACCGACACCGATGGCCGACCGCAATCTGGTCCGACTGCAGGACGTCGCCGCGCGCGCCGGCGTCTCGATCGCGACGGCGTCGCGGATGCTGAGCGATCCGAACTACGGCGGCCGGGCCGCGCTGCGCGAGCGGGTGCTGGCCGCCGCCGACGAGCTCGGCTACCGGGCCAACCCGCACGCCCGCGCGCTCGCGACGTCGTCGTCGACGAGCGTCGGGCTCGTGGTCCACGACGTCCGCGACAGCTACTTCGCGCTGCTCAGCGGCGGGGTCATGGCGGTCGCCGAACGCGAGGACCTGCTGGTCAACATGGTGTGCACCTACCGCGACCCGGCGCGCGAACTCGAATACGTCAAGCGGCTCGTCGACCAGCGGGTCCGGGCGCTCATCCTCGCGGGCAGCGGGTTCCGCGACACCGCCCACAACGACGCCATGCGCGCCGAGCTGAGCGCCTACCAGGAGTCCGGCGGGTCGGTCGTGTCGGTGACGCGCGGGCGCGACATCGGCCACCTCGTCCAGATCGACAACGCCGGCGGCATGCGCGAGCTGGCCGGGGCGCTGGTGGGCCTCGGGCACACCTCGTTCGGCGTCGTCGCCGGTCCGCTGCGGCTGCTGACCGTGCGCGACCGCCTCCAGGGGATCAGGCAGGGCCTGAAGGAGCACGGCATCGTCCTCGGCCGCGACGACGTCGTCTACACCGACCTGTCGCGCGAGGGCGGGCTCACCGGCGCGCAGACGCTGATGACCCGCCGCGACCCGCCGCGCTGCCTGATGGCCGTCGCCGACGTCATGGCGCTCGGCGCGCTGTCCTGGCTGCGCTCGAACAAGGTCTCCGTCCCGGACGAGGTGTCGGTGACCGGGTTCGGCGGCCTGCCCGCCGCGCTCGACGCGGTGCCGCCGCTGGCCACGGTGGAGATCCCGCTGGAGCGGGTCGGCGAGACGGCGATGGACCTCGCGCTGCGCTCCCCGTCCCCCCGCCACGTGGTGGAGATCGAGGGAACGCTCGCGCTCCGCGACAGCGCCGCCCCGCCGCCCCGCTAGCCCGCGCCGTTCAAGGAAGGACGTGGCGCGGGAAACCCGCGACGACGGCCGCGAGGACGTCGTCGGGATCGGCCGCCCACACCTCCTCGTTGAAGATCTCCACCTCGATCGGGCCGGTGAACCCGGCGGCGTCGACGGCCCGGGTGATCGCGGGAATGTCGATCGCGCCGTCGCCGGGCAGGCCGCGCCCGAACGTCGGGTGCGGCTGCGGCACCAGCCAGTCGCACACCTGGTAGCCGATGATCCGCTCGCCCGCGCGGGCGAGGGAGGCGTCCAGGCCCGGGTCCCACCACACGTTGTAGGTGTCCACGGCGAGCCCGACATGCGCGGGCTCGAACTCCTCGACGACGTCGAGCGCCTGGCCGAGCGTCACCGTCACCGACCGTTCGGCGCACATCATCGGATGCAGCGGCTCGACGGCGAGCCGGACGCCCGCCGCCGCCGCGTACGGCACCAGCTCGGCGATCCCCTCCACGACGGCGGCCCGCGACCGCGCCAGATCGAGATCGTCGCGGACGCCGCCGCTGACGAGGTAGAGCACGTCCCCGCCGATCGCCGCCGTCAGCTCCACGGCGCGGCGGTTGGCCTCGTGGTCGAGCCCGCCGCCGTCGGGATTCCTGCCGGTGAAGAACCCGGCGCGGCACACGCTGGACACCCGCACCCCGTGGTCGCGCAGCAGCGCCGCCGCGCGCTCCGGGCCGTACTCCTCGACGGGCCCGACCCAGGCGCCGAGCCACCCGATCCCGTGCCGCGCGAGCCCGCGCACGGTCTCCTCGAAGGACCACGCCTTCACCGTGATCTGGTTGACGGCCAGCCGTTGGGCGCTCACATGCGGCTCCTTCCGTCGATCCCCGCGGTCGCGAGCACGGCGTGCATGCGGTCGGCCGCGAGGTCGGCGTCCTCGATGAGGCCCGCCTGGTCGGCGAGCCGGAACAGGCGGGCGAGATGGTTCGGCGACCGGGCGCCCTGGTGCCCGCCGAGCATGACGAAGTGCGGCTGGAGGCCGCGCAGGTAGGCCAGGAACACGACGCCGGTCTTGTAGCGGTAGGTCGGCGCCTCGAAGATCGCCCTCGACAGCGGGACGGTCGGCGCCAGCACGCGGTCGAAGCCGCCGGTGTCGCCGTCGTCGAGCAGCGCGAGGGCCTCGGCCGCCAGCGGCGCGATCGTGTCGAAGATCCCGAGCAGCGCGTCGCTGTGGCCCTGGCCGTCGCCCCTGATCAGCTCGGGGTAATTGAAGTCGTCGCCGGTGAACATCGTCGTCCCGGCGGGGAGGCGGCGGCGCAGCGCGACCTCCCGTCCGGCGTCGAGCAGGGAGATCTTGACGCCGTCGACCGCGCCCGCGTTCTCCGCCATCAGCCGGACGACGGTGTCCGCGGCGGCGTCGAGATCGCGGGTGCCCCAGTAACCGGCCAGGCGCGGGTCGAACATGTCGCCGAGCCAGTGCAGGATCGCCGGACGGTCGAGTGAGCCGAGCACCTTCCCGTAGACGGACAGGTAGTCGTCGGCCGAACGCGCCGTGCGGCAGAGGGCACGGCTGGCCATCAGCACGACCTGGCCGCCCGCGTCCTCGATCCACCGGCACTGGCGGAGATACGACTGCTCGATCTCCTGAAGGGTGGCGGGGCGGTCGTCCGGGAGGTCGTCGGTGCCCGCGCCGCAGACGATCGCCGCGCCCCCGCCCGTCAAGCCCCGGCCCGCCGCCTCCCGGCACGACCGCTCGACCAGCTCCCGGACGAGCCCGTGCGGCAACCCCATCCCGCGCTGCGCGGTGTCCATCGCCTCCGCGACGCCGAGGCCGAGGTCCCACAGGTGGTGGCGGAAACCCAGCGTCGCGTCCCAGTCGACGGCCGGGTCGAGCACCGGGTCGACGGTGGCGAGCGGGTCGGCGACGACG
>JBOHBY010001306.1:0-9270 GCA_050698635.1 Spirillospora sp. | reverse complement strand
GGGCAAGATCTACTCGGTGCCGGTGAACGTCCACCGGTCGAACGTCCTCTGGTACAACCCGGGCATCCTCAAGGACGCCGGGCTCGCCGGGCCGCCGAAGTCGATCGCGGAGTTCATCACCGCGCTGAAGTCGGTCAAGGAGAAGACGAAGAAGGTCCCGCTGTCGCTCGGCGCGCAGTGGACGGCCGACCATCTGCTGGAGAACGTCCTGCTCGGCGATCTCGGCACCGACGCCTACAACGCGCTGTGGAAGCCGGGCGCCGACTGGGGCTCCCCGGCCGTCACCAAGGCGCTGAACGACTTCGCCGAGATCATGAAGTACACGACGCTGGAGGCCGCGTCCACGGACTGGCAGGGCGCCGCCAAGGCCGTCGTGGACGGCAAGGCCGCGTTCAACATCATGGGCGACTGGGCGTACGGCTACTTCGTCGGGAGCGCCCCGAACGGCCTCGGCAAGAAGCTCGACACCGACTTCAAGTACGCGGCCTCACCTGGAACCGACGGCACCTACATGTGGCTGTCGGACAGTTTCACCCTGCCCAAGGGCGCGCCGCACAAGGCGGGCGCGCAGGCGTGGCTGAAGGAGGTGTCCAGCAAGCAGGGGCAGGACCTCTTCAACCCGAAGAAGGGTTCCATTCCCGCCCGCAAGGACGCCGACAAGAGCCTCTACACGGGCTATCTCCAATACGCGTTCGAGCAGTGGAACAGCCCCGGCATCAAGCTGGCGGGCTCGTTCTGGCACGGCGTGAACGCCAACAACAAGTGGCACACCGACATCGACACGGCGGTGGGCCTCTTCCTCCAGAACAAGGACGCGGCCAAGCTGCAACAGGGATTGGTGAGCGCAGCCAAGAACAGCGGCCTGTGAGCCGGTGAAGTCCCCGGACAAGTCCCGGCGTAGGTTTCGCCGTAGCAGGAGGTGGCTGCCCGGTCTGCTGCTGCTCTCGCCGTCCATCGTCGCGATCGGCCTGTTCGTCTACGGGCTCATCTTCTGGAACACGCGGGTCGCGCTGAGCGGCAAGCACGACGAGGTCAGCGAATACGGGTTCGACAAGGGCAAGAACTTCGTCGACCTGTGGGACCAGCCGAGCTGGCCGGGCGCCGTCCAGAACGCGCTGGTGTTCACGGCCGTGTTCGTCGTCGGCGCCTTGGTGCTCGGCGCGTTCCTGGCGTTCCTGATGGACAAGGGAATCCGCGGTGAGGCGTCCTTTCGCGTCATCTACCTGTTCCCCATGGCGGTGTCGTTCATCGCCAGCGGGGTGGTGTGGCGCTGGCTGATGAACCCGGCCCCGCCGGAGCGCGCCGTCGGTTTCAACCAGTTGTTCGACAAGCTGCACCTGGACGCGCTCGCGAACAGCTGGTGGCAGGACCCGACCTGGGGAATGGCCGCCATGGCCCTCCCCGCCATCTGGCAGATGTCCGGATACGTCATGGCCTTGTATCTGGCGGGCTTCCGGAGCGTGCCGGAGGAGCTGCGGGAGGCGGCGCGGGTGGACGGCGCCTCCGAGTGGAAGGTGTACCGCTACGTCGTGTTCCCGCAGCTCCGCCCGGTGACGCTGTCCGCGCTGATCATCCTCGGGCACATCTCGCTCAAGGTGTTCGACCTGATCATGGCGATCGCGGGCAAGCAGATCGTCACCTATGTCCCGGCCGTCGCCACCTACGTCGAGATCTTCGACCGGCACGACCCCGCCAACGGCGCCACGATCGCGACGTACCTGCTGCTGGCCGTCGCCGTCCTGGTGATCCCCTACCTGGTCTGGTCGGTCCGGACGGAGCGGTCCCGATGACGGCCGCCGCGCCCACCACGGGCCGTCCGGCGATGCGGGCGGTGAAGCTGGCCGTCCTGCTGGCGTTCGTCCTGCTGTTCCTGATCCCCGTCTACGTCCTGGTCGTCACCAGTTTCAAGCCGCTGGACGAGGCAGACCCGAGCAGCGCGTGGAGCCTGCCGAGCCACTGGAGCACGTCCGGCTGGAGCACGGCGTGGGACACCCTGCGTCCCGGCCTGGAGAACAGCGTCAAGATCGCCGTCTCGGGGTCGCTGATCTCCGCCGTGCTCGGCTCGCTGAACGGCTACGTCCTGTCGAAATGGCGGTTCCCCGGCTCGGACGTGGTCTTCACGCTGTTCCTGTTCGGCATGTTCATCCCCTACCAGGCCGTGATGATCCCGCTGGCCGGGCTGCTGACGGACATGGAGCTGTCCGGGACGATCCGCGGCCTCGTCCTGGCCCACGTCGTCTACGGGATCCCCATCTGCACGCTCATCTTCCGGAACTACTACGTCACCGTCCCCGACGAGCTGATCGAGGCGGCCCGCGTGGACGGCGCCGGAATGCTCCGCACCTACTGGTCGATCATGCTGCCCGTTTCAGGCCCGGCCTTCGCGGTGACTCTGATCTGGCAGTTCACGTCCCTGTGGAACGACTTCCTGTTCGCCGTCTTCCTAGGCGCGCCCGACAGTTGGCCGGTCACGGTGATGCTGAACAATTCCGCGGGTTCGGGTGCGGTGGCCGTGCAGTACAACACGCAGATGGCGTCGGCCCTCCTAGCGTCCCTGCCGACCGTCCTCGTCTATCTGCTTCTAGGACGGTTCTTCATGCGCGGCCTCATGGCGGGAGCACTGAAGGGCTAGCCCCTCCGCCCCGTCAACCGGCCGGGACCGTCGCGCGTCACATGGATGATCAGGAGGATCCGGGCGGGATTCGAACGGCTTTCCGATCGTCCCTTAACAACACAGCGACCCGCTCGCCTCGTCCATTGGCGTTTCCGCCGGGATGCGCCTAGCCTCTCGGGCATCACTGCGCGGTGTGCCGGCGTCCAGCCGGGCCTCGGGGGATCCCGTGGCGGTGGAAGGACGGGCGAGCACCGGAGGTGACCGCGTGCAGGCGATCAGTGTTCAGCAACCCTGGGCGTTCACGATCGCACGCGGCGGCAAGACCGTCTCGAACCAGCCCCTGCCGACCGCCTACCGCGGCCCGCTCCTCATCCACGCCTCCATGCGCGTGGACCTGAAGGCGTGCGACTCGCCGCTCGTCCGGGCCGCCGGATGGGACCCGCGCGACCCCCTCGCCACCATCGGCGCCGTCATCGCCGTCGCCGAGCTCGACCACGTCTGCTCGGCGACCGTCACCGGCGGCTCCGGTTCCTGCGGCTGCGGCCCGTGGTCGGAGCCCGGGGCGCACCACTGGCACCTCACCGCCGTCCAGGCCCTCCCCCGCCCCAGGGTCGCGCTAGGCCGTCCGGGCCTGTGGGAGCCGAAGCCCGGCCTGGTCCAGGAGATCACCACCATGTTCGCCGCGACCGCCGCCCTGGACCACGCCCCCTAAGCCCCTCACAACGCCCCGAGAGCATCAACGGCCAGCCGAAGACGGGCGAACTCGTCGACGATCCGGTCAAGCGGCCACGAAGCGTTCAACCCACTCGGATTAGGCAGAACCCACACCTTGGCGGGCCCGAACGCCTCGTCCTGCGCCCCAATCCGCGCCTTCCGCCGCCCAAAGGCGGTCCGATAAGCGGTGACGCCAGCAACGGCAAGATAGGACGGCCGATAACGCTCGACAAGCATGTTCAGCAGCCGTCCGCCCTCACGCAACTCATCGTCCGTCAGCTCATCGGCCCGAGCCGTCGTCCGATGCGCCAGGTTGGTGATGCCCAGCCCGTACCCGGGCAGAAGCCCCTGCTCGGACGGATCCAGCAGCCGATCAGTGAACCCCGACCGATGCAACGCGGGCCAGAACCGGTTCCCGGGCCGCGCGAAATGAAAGCCGGTGGCCCCGGAGTAAAGACCCGGATTGATGCCGCTGAACAGAACCCGCAACGTCCCCCCGTCCGGCGGAAGGACGTCAGAGATGACCCGATCCCGAGCAGCCTCCAGATCAGCCTTGGTAGGACGCATCAGACAAGGTTACGGACAATCAAGGTGACCGCGGACGTCCCCACGACAACAAGAAGCGCCAAACGAAGGTGCCCGGCGTCCAGGTAGCGACGCAGGGGCCCGGCAGCAAGAAAGCCGGCGATGACAAACGGAAGCAGTTCCAGACCCGCGGTGACCTGCCGGGCGGGAAGTTGCCCGACGGCGGCGAGCATGGTCAGCGACAGCAGCGCCCCGCCCATGAAGAAGACCGCGAGGGTCGCGCGGACGCACGGGCCGCTCTCGCGCTGGTAGAGCAGTGCGACCGGCGGGCCGCCGATACCGGACGCGGTGCCGGTGGTGCCGGAGATGATCCCCGCGGTGGCGAGCGTGCGCCGGTTCCGCGGCACCTCCCGTGACCAGGTGGTGGCGGCCAGCGCCGCGAGGACGACCACGCCGATCAGGACGCCGAGGACGCGCATGGGGACGGCCGCCACCAGCAGCACGCCGACCGGTGTCCCGGCCATGCGGCCGCCGAACGCCCAGCCGATGCCGCGCAGGTCGACGTGCCCGCTCTCCCGCGTGAGCGTCGCGACGGGCAGGACGACCGACAGAACAAGGATCGTTCCCGGCATCAGCGACGGGAACAGCATCGTCACGATCGGCGTCGCGACCAGCCCGACACCGAGCCCGACGCTGCCCTGCACGAGCGCGCCCAGCAGCGCGGCCAGCCCGCCGATGAGCAGAAATTCGAGTTCCGGCACGCCGCAAAACGGTACATGCCGGACACCTCAGTCGGAGGCCTCGGTGAGCTGCCGGATCTGGTCATCGGTGAGGACGGTCCGGGCGACGTCGATGAGCGGCGGGAGCTGGTCGAGGCGGCTGGCGCTGGCGATGGGCACCGCGACGGTCGGCTGCGCGGCGAGCCAGGCCAGCGCGACGGTCGCGACGGCCGTGCCCTGCTCCTCGGCGACGATGTCGAGCGCGGCGAGAACCCTGCGCCCGCGCTCGGTGTCCAGATGCTTGGCCGCGCCTCCCGCCCGCGCGCTGTCGACCTCCGCCCCGGGACGGTACTTGCCCGTCAAGAACCCCGCCGCGAGCCCGTAGTACGGGACGGCGACCAGCCCGTGCCGTTCGGCGATCTCGCGGCGCGGCCCCTCATACGTCTCGCGGGAGACGAGGTTGTAGTGCGGCTGGATGGCGACGTAGCGGGCGGTCCCCTCCCGCTCGCCGAACTCCAGGGACGCCTCCAGCCGGTCGAGTTCGATGTTGGACACCGCGATCTGCCGGATCTTCCCGGCGCCGACGAGCCCGTCCAGCGTCGTCATGATCTCCTCGACGGGCACGGACGGGTCGTCGAAGTGCGTGTAGTAGAGGTCGATGCGGTCGGTGCGGAGCCGCCTGAGGGAGTCGTCCACGGCCGCCGTCATCGCCGTCGCGGACAGGCCCTTGTGGTCCGGCCCGCGGCCGCCCTTGGTCGCGATCACCAGGTCGTCGCGGTTGCCGCGGGCCGCCGTCCAGTCGCCGATGATCGTCTCGGACACGCCGCCGGGATTGCCGTCGACCCACGACGAGTACTGGTCGGCGGTGTCGAGGAAGTTCCCGCCGCCCCCGGCGTAGGCGTCCAGGATCTCGAACGAGCGATCACGGTCGGCGGTCCAGCCGAAGACGTTGCCGCCGAGCGCGAGCGGGAAGACGTCCAGATCGCCGATCTTCTTCGTGTCAGCCATCCCTCGATCCAACCAAAGGTTCCTGGCAAAATGGCCCACATGCTTACGGCCTGCCTCACGTTCGCCGCCGTCGCCGCCCTGGTCACGATCACGCCGGGCGTGGACACGATGCTCGTCCTGCGCACGACCGTGACCAGCGGACGGCGGACCGGCTATCTCGCCTCGGCGGGGGTGGCGTCCGGCCTGCTGTGCTGGGCGGCGGCGAGCGCCGCCGGGCTCACCGCGCTGCTGGCGGCGTCGCGTGTCGCGTTCGACGTGCTGCGGATCGCGGGCGCCTGCTACCTGCTGTGGCTCGGCGCGCAGGCACTGTGGAAGGCCCGCCGGAAAGCCCGTGACACCGAGGAGGCACCGGACGCGAGCGTCTCCGGTCCCGCCGCGTTGCGCATCGGCCTGACGAGCAACCTGCTGAACCCGAAGGTCGGCGTCTTCTACATGAGCATGCTTCCGCAGTTCATCCCGGACGGCGCGCCGACGTTCGGGACGAGCATGCTCTTCGGCGTCATCCACGTCGCCGAGGTGCTGGTGTGGCTCGGGCTGGTCGCCGTAGCGGCGAGCGCGGCGAGACGGCTGCTGTCGCGCCCCACTGTCAAGCGCCGCCTCCAACAAGCCACCGGCGTGGCGTTCATAGGCTTCGGCGTCCGCCTGGCAGTAGAACACTGAACGGGCCGCCCCATAACGGAGCGGCCCGTCCACGACCTACTAACGGCCTAAGACCTACTGCGAATCAGATTGCGGAGCACGTACTGCAGGATGCCGCCGTTGCGGTAGTAGTCGGCCTCACCTGGCGTGTCGATACGGACGGTCGCCGCGAACTCCTTGCCGTCCGCCGCGACGGTGACCTCGCTCGGGACACCGCCCTCGTTCAGCGCGGTGACACCGGTGATGTCGAACGTCTCGGTGCCGGTGAGCCCCAGCGACGCGGCGGAGTCGCCGTCCTTGAACTGGAGCGGCAGGACGCCGAGGCCGATGAGGTTGGAGCGGTGGATGCGCTCGTACGACTCGGCGATGACGGCGCGGACACCGAGCAGCGCGGTCCCCTTCGCGGCCCAGTCGCGCGACGACCCGGACCCGTACTCCTTGCCCGCGATCACGACGAGCGGGGTGCCCTGCGCCGCGTAGTTCCGCGCGGCGTCGTAGATGAACGACTGCGGGGCGCCGTCCTGGGTGAAGTCGCGGGTGTAGCCGCCTTCGACGTCGTCCAGGAGCTGGTTGCGGAGCCGGATGTTGGCGAACGTCCCGCGGATCATGACCTCGTGGTTGCCCCGGCGCGAGCCGTAGGAGTTGAAGTCCTTGACCGCGACGCCGTTGTCCTGGAGGTACTGCGCGGCGGGCGTGCCGACCTTGATGGACCCGGCCGGGGAGATGTGGTCGGTGGTGACCGAGTCGCCGAGCTTGGCCAGGACCCGCGCGCCGTGGATGTCGGTGACCGGCTCCGGCTCGGCGGTCATGCCGTCGAAGTACGGGGCCTTGCGGACGTAGGTGGACGCGGCGTCCCACTCGAACAGGTCACCGGTCGGGATGTCGAGCCCGGTCCAGCGCTCGTCGCCCTTGAAGACGTCGGCGTAGCTCTGCGCGAACATCTCCTGCCCGATAGACGACTCGACGATCGCGGCGACCTCCTCCGGCGCGGGCCAGATGTCGCGCAGGTACACCGGGCCGTCGGCGCCCTCGGCGATCGGGTCGTTGAGGATGTCGACGTCCATCGTCCCGGCCAGCGCGTAGGCGATGACCAGCGGCGGCGAGGCCAGGTAGTTCATCTTCACGTCGGGGCTGATGCGGCCCTCGAAGTTGCGGTTGCCCGACAGCACGGCCGTGACCGCGAGGTCGTTGTCGTTGACGGCCTTGGAGATCTCCGGCTGGAGCGGCCCGGTGTTGCCGATGCAGGTCGTGCAGCCGTACCCGACCAGGTTGAACCCGATCTTGTCGAGGTAGGGGGTGAGGCCCGCGCGCTCGAGGTAGTCGGTGACGACCTGCGACCCGGGCGCGAGCGAGGTCTTGACCCACGGCTTGCGGGTCAGGCCCCTCTCCACCGCGTTCTTCGCCAGCAGCGCCGCGCCGACCATCACGTACGGGTTGGACGTGTTGGTGCAGGACGTGATCGCCGCGACGGCGACATGGCCGTGGTCGAGGACGAACTCCGTCCCGCCGTCCAGCGTGACCGGCACCGGGTCGTGCGGCCGCGACGACCCGTCGGCGTTGACCTTGCGGGGCTTGTCGCCGTTGGTGTCGTGGCTGATCGCCGGGGAGTCGGAGGCGGGGAAGGACTCGTCGGACGCCTCGTCCGCCGCGCCCAGGACGCTCTCGACATAGTTCTGCACGTCCCGGCGCCACGTCTGCTTGGCGTTCGCCAGCGAGATCCGGTCCTGCGGCCGCTTGGGACCGGCCAGCGAAGGAACGACGGTCGCGAGGTCGAGCTCCATGTACTCGGAGAACTCCGGCTCCACCGACGGGTCGAGCCACATGCCCTGCGCCTTCGCGTACGCCTCGACGAGCGCGATCTGCTCCTCGCTCCGCCCGGTCAGCCGCAGGTAGCTCAGCGTCTCGTCGTCGATCGGGAAGATCGCGCACGTGGACCCGAACTCGGGGCTCATGTTGCCGATCGTCGCGCGGTTCGCCAGCGGCAGCGCGTGCACGCCCTCACCGTAGAACTCGACGAACTTGCCGACCACGCCGTGCTGGCGCAGCATCTCGGTGACGGTCAGCACCAGGTCGGTCGCCGTCGTCCCGGCGGGCAGCTCCCCGCTCAGCTTGAAGCCCACCACGCGCGGGATGAGCATCGAGATCGGCTGCCCGAGCATCGCGGCCTCCGCCTCGATACCGCCGACGCCCCAACCGAGCACGCCGATGCCGTTCTCCATCGTCGTGTGCGAGTCGGTGCCGACGCACGTGTCCGGGTAGGCGACCCCGTCACGGTCGAACACCACGCGCGCCAGGTGCTCGATGTTGACCTGGTGGACGATGCCGGTGCCGGGCGGGACGACCTTGAACTCGTCGAACGCCGTCTGCCCCCACCGCAGGAACTGGTACCGCTCCCGGTTGCGCTCGTACTCGCGCTGCACGTTGCGCTCGAACGCGTCCGGCGACCCGAAGTAGTCGACGATCACGGAGTGGTCGATGACCATCTCGGCGGGCGAGAGCGGGTTGATCCTGCCCGCGTCCCCGCCCAGCTCCCGGACGGCCTCGCGCATCGTGGCGAGGTCCACGACGCAGGGCACGCCGGTGAAGTCCTGCATGATCACCCGGGCCGGGGTGAACTGGATCTCCTTGCTCGGCTGGGCCTTCGAGTCCCACTGCGCGAGCGCACGGATGTGGTCGGCGGTGACGTTCGCGCCGTCCTCGGTGCGCAGCAGGTTCTCCAGCAGCACCTTGAGGCTGTACGGGAGACGAGCCGAGCCCTCCACGGCGTCCAGTCGGTAGATGTCGTACGACCTGTCGCCAACCTGCAGCTTGTCAAGGCTGCCGAAGCTGTTCGCGGACACGGACTCCTCCTCCGTCACCACCGCGCGTCCGGTCCAGGACCTCGGCGCGCGGGCTCGTATCGATCTTCAGCGGGATCTGCTTGCTCACCTACCTTGATCCTGCCCTAGTCGGCCCGCCGACCAAGAATCAGGCCCGCCTAAACTTCCCCACGTTTTCTCTCGACGTCAAGCTATCTCCAAAGTATCTCGACATCAAGCTTCTTGCACGGGG
>JBOHBY010001305.1:0-3506 GCA_050698635.1 Spirillospora sp. | reverse complement strand
GCGCCCGCCGCCGTGGTCGGCCCCGGCGCCGCCGGGCGCGCCGAGCGGGTTGCTCATCTCCATCTCCAGCCTTTCGCGCTCCACCCCGAGCCGCAGCCGCACCGGGACCTTCCCGGCGTGCCGCAGCGCGTTCGTGAGGCCCTCCTGGACGATCCGGTACGCCTCCCGCGACACCGCCGCCGGGACGTGCTCCACCTCGTCGCCGATCTCCGCGTCGAGCTTCACCCCGGCGATCCTCGTCTGCTCCAGCAGCCGTCCGAGATCCTTCAACGTGGCCTGCGGGGCGGCGGTCGCGGGACGGGACGCGTCCGCGCGCAGCAGCCCGAGCACGTGGTCGAGGTCCTCCAGCGCGGCGCGGGCCGACTCCTCGATCGCGCCGAGTGCCTCGCGGGCGAAGGCCGGGTCGGCGTCCAGTACCCGTCCGGCCGCGGCGGCCTGGAGGGTCACGACGCTGAGCGTGTGGCCGACCGAGTCGTGCAGCTCCCTGGCCAGCCGGTTCCGCTCGGCGAGCTTGACGGCCCTGGCCTCGGCGTCGGCGAGCTTCTCCGCCGCGGACGGCCCGAGGAACCACGGCGCCAGCCGCGACAGCGCCTCCCCCACGCCGACGATCAGCGCGAGCAGCGCGGCCAGCGACGCGAGCCCGACCAGCGGCGCGGGCCACTGGTGCCAGGTGTCCGCCCAGCCCCACGAGTCAAGGAACCGGGTGTCCCAGGTCACCAGCGGCGCGAGGAGCATCACGACCGCGAACGGCGGCACCGCCAGGCTCAGCCCGCTGACGATCACCCCGGCGCCCAGATGCAGGCCGAACCACGCCCCGGCGCGGGCCCGGCTCTCCCACGACCGCGCCGACCCCGGCACGAGCGACGCGGCCCGGCCCCTGAGCAGCTCCTTGGCGAGCGAGCCCTCCAGCAGCCGCACCGTCGGCACGAGCCCCGTGACGAACGTCGCCGCCGCCGGCATGACCAGCATCAGCAGCACGACCTTGACGGCCTCGTTGCCGATCGGCGTCAGCGGGATGAGGCTGATCGCGAGGAACCAGTACGGCATGAGCAGCGCGCCGCCCACGACGAGGTGGGACCAGCGCAGCCACGTCGTCCGCTCGATCAGCGGCCGGAGCACACGCAACACACCATCGATCCTGGCAGATCAGCGCCCTGCCCCACTCCCCCGCGAGAGGGAGCGGGCGGTAGCGACGGTCACTCGGGCTTGTCGCGTTCGGCGAGCTTGGCGAGGCGGGCGTTGTAGGCGGCGAGCTCGTCGTCCTCGGACCGTCCGCCGGGGGCGGCGGCGCGGTCGGCCTTGCGGTCCAGGCGCTTCGCCTGCCGCTGGTCGTGCAGGTACCACTGGAACGCCAGGACGATCAGAACCAGGAACGTCGGCACCTCCCCGAACCCCCACGCGATCGCGCCGCCGGTGTGCTGGTCCTTCAGGATCGTCGTCCCCCAGGGCGGGTCGACGGTCGTGTACCAGCCGCGCGCCAGCGCCTGGCTGAGGCTCATCAGCGCGATGCCGAAGAACGCGTGGAACGGCATCGTCACGAACAGCAGCAGGAGCCGTCCGGGGTAGGGCAGCTTCTTCGGCGCCGGGTCGACGCCGAGCAGCACCCAGAAGAACAGGCTCCCGGCGAGCAGGAAGTGCAGCGACATCGCCAGGTGCCCGAGATGGTTGCGCATCGCGGACTCGAACAGCGACGTGAAGTACAGCGCGAACGTGCTCACGACGAAGATGAACGTCGCCACCCCCGGATGCGCGATGATCGCCGTGTACCGGCTGTGCAGCATCGCGGTCAGCCACTCGCGCGGGCCCCGGTCGCCGCGGATCCGCGCGGGCTTGAGCGCGCGCAGCGCCAGCGTCACCGGCGCGCCGAGGACCAGGAAGATCGGCGCCAGCATGTTCAGCACCATGTGCTGCGCCATGTGCACGCTGAACAGGATCGGCGCGTACTTGGCGACGCCCGTCTCGGTGACGGCGACGATGGTCACCAGCCCGATGATCCAGGCGGCGGTGCGTCCCATCGGCCAGGAGTCGCCGCGCCGCCGCAACCGGACCACGGCGGCGAGGTAGAGGCCGCCGAGCGCGACGACGAGGACGGCGAAGAACAGGTCGAGCTGCCACAGCGTCGCCAGCCGCGCCGGGGTGATCTCCGGCGGCATGTCGTAACCGAGCTGGGCCTTGACCACCGACTCCGCCTCGGTCGGGGCGGGCGGCGCGGTGCGGGCCAGCGCGACCGCGAGCCCCATCACCGCGGCCATCACGGCCGCCTCGACGGACGCCAGCCGCGCGAACGACCACGGCCTGCCCTCGGCGACGGCCGGAAGGGTCCGGTTCCGGTGCCACCAGCCGAACCAGCCCAGCGCGCAGAACAGCGCGATCTTGCCGAGGGCGAGCCGTCCGTAGTCGGTCTGGACCAGCTCGGCCGGGTCGGGCAGCCGGGAGATCACGTTCACCAGGCCGCTGGCGCCGACGATGATGTAGCACCACAGGGCCATGCGGCTGAACCGGTCGGCCATGACGGGCAGCCGGTCGCGGCGGAGCAGGGCGTGGACGCCGACGACCGCGAGCCCGCCCACCCACGGCGCGACGGCGGCGACGTGCAGCGCGACCCCGGTGGTGGCGACGGTGTGGTTGGCGGCCGACGCCGAGTGCCCGGTCAATGGCGCGGGCAGCAGGGCGATCCCGGCCAGCGCGAGCAGCCCGAACGCGGCGGCGGGCGTCGTGGTGGTGCGGGCCAGCAGCGCCACCACGACGGCCAGCAGCACCACGACCATCAGCGCGGTGCCCTGCGGGAGCGAGCCGACATAGCTGCTCAGCTCGCTGCCGGTGATGATCTGCCCGACCGGCTGGCCGAGAACGTCGGCGACGGTGAACACGAGGGTGGCCGCGGCGGCGGCGGCCCAGGCGGCGGCGAGCCAGGACGCGGCGTGCAGGTAGCCGACCGCGTCCGTGGAGAGTTTGCCGGGCCCGCGCCCGCTGCCGACGGGACGTCCGGCCTCGATGGGCAGCAGCGCGGCGGCGGCGATCAGGGTGCCGACGGTCAGCGCGGACAGCAGGTCCATCGCCGCCCTGGACGCGGGCAGCCCCCACCGGGTGAGAGCGCCGGCGTCGCCGAGGCCGGGGATGACCTTCTCGGTGACCGAGCCGCCGATGACGAGCCCGGCGACCAGGACGGCGCCGCACGCCACCACCGCGATCACGGCGACACGCGACACGACCAGGGCGGCCCTCATCGCGTCCGGCTTCACGTCCGGTGTTCGTTGAGTGCTCATGGAAGGCCGGGTTCTATAGGGAGTCGACGGGGCGTCCCCTACCCTACTGAGCCCCCGCCCGTGGCGCGTTCCGGGTCACCGGACGCTCCCGTCCGGACCTTCCCTCCGGACCTTCCCTCGCGGCTAGACGCCGACGCAGGTCAGGGCGCGGCGGTAGGCGGCCATGCGGGGCTCCTGCGCGGTCCCCGTCTCGGCGAGGACCTCGGCGAGGTCGAACCACGCCTGCGCGGCCTCCCGCGA
>JBOHBY010001304.1:0-2818 GCA_050698635.1 Spirillospora sp. | reverse complement strand
CGAGCCCGAGCGTGGCCGCCCCGGTCTCGAGGACGAGCCGCTCGAGGTCGGCCTGCGGCAGAGCGAGGGCGTCCGCCGGCAGCAGGTCGAGCTCGTTGAGGCGTACCGTGACGCCCGCCCCGCCCGCCACCTTTTTCAGCGGCACTTTCGTCGCGGTCATCGGAGGCTCACTCTCGGGTCGACGACGGCGTACAGGACGTCCGCGATCAGGTTGCAGAGCAGCACCAGGATCGCGACGTACAGAGCGAACCCGACGATGACCGGGTAGTCGTGCTGGCCGATCGAGCTGACCGCGAGCTGCCCCATGCCGGGCCAGGCGAAGACCTGCTCGATCACGACCGCGCCCGCGAGCATCTGCGGGATCTGGTACATCACCACGGTGATCAGCGGGATCAGCGAGTTGCGCAGCGCGTGCCGCAGGACGACCCGGGCCCGGGACGCGCCCTTCGCCTCCGCCGTCCGGACGTAGTCGGCGCCGAGCTCGTCCACCAGGCCGCCGCGCACGTAGCGGGTGAAAGGACCGGCGGTCACGAACGCCAGGATCAGCCCCGGCAGGACCAGGTGGCGGAGCTGGTCGACGGGCCCGCCGCCGCCCGGCGTCGTCATCCCGGCGGACGGCAGCACGCCCCACTTCAGCGAGAACAGGTAGATCCCGACGATGCCGAGGAAGAACGGCGGCACCGACACAGCGGCCAGCCCGAGGACCGTCGCGCCGTAGTCGACGGCGGTGTTGCGGCGCACCGCGGCGGCCACGCCGAGCGCGATCGACACGACCAGCGCGACGACGAGCGCGGCGCCCATGAGCTGGAGCGTCGGCCCGACCCGCTCGCCGAGCACCGCCGACACGGGACGGTGCCCGACGTAGGAGTAGCCGAAGTCGCCGTGCAGCGCGCCCGTCAGCCAGTTCCAGTACTGGACGACGATCGACCGGTCGAGCCCCAGCTCGTGCCGCTTCGCCGCGATGAACGCCTCGCCGCCGCCGCGCATCTGCTCGGGGTCGACCATCATGCGCACCGGGTCGCCGGGCGCGACCCGCACCAGCGCGAAGATCCCGACGCTGATCAGCAGGAACACCAGGGCGTTGACCAGCAGCCGCCGGATGACGTAGGCCGCCACGCCTCACCTCCTCTCGTCCGCGCCGCCGGCCGGGCCTGGCCGCCGGGCCGCGTCGGGGTCAGCTGAGCTTCCAGTTCGCGAAGTCCCAGGTCCCGACCTCGTTGGTGGGCAGTCCCGAGGGCTCGAAGCCGGACATCTTCGTCCGGTGGGCCCAGACCGCGTCCGGGTTGTAGAGCCACAGGTACGGGACCTGGGCGTTCTCGACCTTCGCCGCCTGCTGGAACAGGCCCTGGCGCTCGGCCGGGTCGGCGACGGCGTCGGCCTTGGACAGCAGCTCGTCCAGCTTCGGGTCGCAGAAGCGGGAGACGTTGCCGCCCGCCGGGTACGCCTGGTCGCAGGCGTCGATGGACGCGACAGTCGACGGCTCCGTCGCGTAGTTGCCGCCACCGAACAGCGCCAGGTCGAACGACTTCTTCTCGTACGACGACAGCAGCTCGTCCGCCTGGACCTGCTTCAGCTTCACCTCGACGCCGACGGCCTTGAGCTGGCTCTGGATCACCGTCACGGCGGTGTCGCGGTCGCGCTGCCCCGGGATCCACGACAGCTCGACGGGCTTGGACGCGTCCCAGCCCGCCGCCGCGAGCAGGCTCTTTGCCTTGGCCGGGTCGTAGGCGTAGGCGTTCGCGGCGGACGCGGCGACGTCGCCGTAGAAGCTGGAGTTCACGACCGTCCCGGCGCCGCCGAGCACCTTGTCGACCAGCCCCTTGCGGTCGATCGCGGTGAGCAGCGCCTGCCGGACGCGCGCGTCCTTGAACCGGCCCTGCGACTGGTTCACGGCGATCCGCGTGAAGCCGGGGCTTTTCGCGGAGACGACCTTGACGCCGTCCATCCCCTTCACGGTCGGCAGGTCGGTCGGGGAGACCTGCGTGAGGTCCATCTCGCCGGTGCGCAGCTGCGCGGTCGCGACGTCGGACGTGACCGGCTTCAGGAACACCTTCTTGATCGACACCGGCTCCCGGAAGTTCGGGTTCGCGGCGAGCTCCACGTACTGGTCGGTCTTGTACTGGACGAACGTGAACGCCCCCGACCCCACGGTCGGCTTGGTGAAGAAGGCGTTGTCGCCGAGGCCCTTCGCCGGAAGCTTCCCGAGGACGTGCTCGGGCAGGATCGGCGTGTTCCCGATCAGCCCCGCCAGCCCCGCCGCCGGACGCGACGTGGTGATCTTCACGGTGGCCGGGTCGGGCGCGGTCAGGCCCGCGAGGGTGTCGGCCTTGCCGTCCGCGAGGGCCTTCGCGCCGGTCACGGCGGCGAACTTGCCCGCCTGCGCGCTGCCCGTCGCCGGGTCGGCGAGCGTGGTGAAGGTGTAGACGACGTCCTTGGACGTGAGCGGCTGCCCGTCGCTCCACTTCAGGCCCGGCTTCAGCTTCAGCGTGATCGTCTTGGCGTCGCCGGACACCTCGGGCGCGGCGGCGGCCAGGTGCGGCTTCAGCGCGTAGGACGCGTCCGAGCCGTACAGCGAGTCGAAGACGAACGACATGACGAGCTGGTCGGGCCCGTTGTTCGGCGCGAGCGGGCTGAACGTCTTCGGCTTCTGGTACAGGTACATGTTCAGGACGCCGGAGTCCCCGCCGGAGGTCTTCTGCGTGGGGTCGGAGCTGCACGCGGCGAGCGAGGCGGCCGCGAGCACGCCGCCCAGCACCACCGCCGCACCCCGTCTGCCGGAACCAATGGTCATCTGACTTGCCCTCTTCTCGGCGGTGGG
>JBOHBY010001303.1:0-6515 GCA_050698635.1 Spirillospora sp. | reverse complement strand
CCCGCGCATCGCGGGCCGCGTGCCGTATGTGTACACAGCGCTCTACGAGGGCGGCGAGCAGTCGCCAGGCGTCTTCCTCACCGGCGAGACGCCCGAGCGGCAGCTCCGTCCGGCGCTGCGCTGGCTGTCGTCCGAGCTCGGCATCCGGCGCTGGACGATCGTCGGCGACGACTACGTGTGGCCGCGCGGCACGGCCCGCGCCGTCCGGTCCTATCTGGTCGAGCAGGACGCCGTCCTGTGCGACGAGATCTACGTCCGGCTCGGCACGCAGGACTTCGGCGAGCCGCTGCGCAGGATCGACACGAGCGGCTGCGAGGCCGTCCTGATGCTGCTGGTCGGCGACGACGCGGTGGCCTTCAACCGCGCGTTCGGCGCGGCGGGCCTGGACCAGCTGCGCTTCAGCCCGCTGATGGACGAGAACATGCTGCTCGCGTCGGGCGTGGAGGGTACCCGCGGGCTGTTCGCGGCGGCGGGGTTCTTCGAGACGCTCCCGACCGGCGACGGCCTGGACTTCGGCGCCCGCTACCACCGGCGCTTCGGCCCGCAGGCGCCGCCGCTCAACAGCATGGGCGAGTCGTGCTACGAGGGCGTCCGGCTGCTGGCCGAGCTGTTCCGCCGCAGCGGCGGCGACCCGGACGTCCGCAGGATGACCGCCGTCTCCGAGGGCCTCGGCTACGACGGGCCGCGCGGCCCCGTCGAGGTCCGCGACCGGCACCTGCGGCAGAAGATGTTCCTGGCCGCGGCGGACGGGCTGGAGTTCGACGTCCTGTACCAGCTTCCCCTCGACCCCCTTGACCATTGATTCCGCACGAAATAGTTTCAGCAGGAACTAAGGGGGGCTTATGGCCACGACCTATGACCTTGGCGACTTCGTCCTGCAGGGTGGCGCGACCCTGCGCGGGGCGCAGCTGACCTACGAGACCTACGGTGACCTGGCGGCGGACAAGAGCAACGCCATCGTCTACCCCACCTGGTACTCGGGACGCCACCAGGACAACGAGTGGCTCATCGGCGAGGGCATGGCCCTGGACCCGGCCCGTTACTTCATCATCGTGCCGAACATGCTCGGCAACGGCCTGTCCACCTCGCCCAGCAACACGCCACCGCCCTACGACCGCGCCCGGTTCCCGAACGTCACCATGTACGACAACGTCCAGGCGCAGCACCGCCTCGTCACCGAGCACTTCGGCATCGAGCGACTGCCCCTGGTGACGGGCTGGTCCATGGGCGCGGGCCAGACGTACCAGTGGGCCGTCAGCCACCCGGAGATGGTGGAACGTGCCGCGCCCTTCTGCGGCTCGTCCCGTTGCAGCTACCACAACAAGGTGTTCCTCGAAGGCGTGAAGGCCGCGCTCACCGCCGACGGCGCGTTCGAGTACGGCTGGTACACCAGCCCGCCCACCCGCGGCCTGCGCGCCGCCGCACGCGTCTACGCCGGCTGGGGCTTCTCGCAGGCGTTCTACTGGGACCGCCTCTACGAGCAGCTCGGCTACAGCTCACTGGAAGACTTCCTCGTCGGCTTCTGGGAGGGCTTCTTCCTGGACGACCGCGACGCCAACAACCTCCTCACCATGCTCTGGACGTGGCAGAACTCCGACGTCGGCCAGACCCCGGGCTTCAACGGCGACACCGAGGCCGCGCTCGCGTCCATCAAGGCCAAGATGCTGGTCATGCCCGGCGAGAAGGACCTGTACTTCCCGCCCGAGGACGAGGCGTGGGCCGTCCAGCACATTCCGGGCGCCGAACTCCGCGTCATCCCGAGCGTCTGGGGCCACTTCGCGGGCCACGGCAGCAACCCCGTCGACACCGCCTTCATCGACGCCGGCCTGAAGGAGCTCCTCGCCCGCTGACCGGCGCCGTCGTCGCGCGCCAGCCGCCGGAGTTCGTCGGGATTTGCCAGTTCCTCGGCATCGCGGTGATCACTAGGTTGGGGCGTTATGAGACCGCGCAGGACCGTCCTCACCTTGGCCATCGCCCTCGGCGCCGCGCTTGTTCCGGCGGGCGCCGCCCAGGCCTCGCCGTCGCCGTCGCCGTCGTCCTCCGGGGGCGGTGGGCACCAGGTCCGGTGCGTGTTCACGCCCACGCCCGACAATCCGCCCGCGAAGCCGGTGCGCCCGCCGCGCTCCAAGGCCCGCGCCCACGGCAAGGTCGACGTCGTCCTGGTCACCAACTTCGGGGTCGTCGCCATCCGGATGGACCGGGGGAACGCCCCGTGCGCCGTGCACAACTTCGCGAGCCTGACCCGGCAGCGGTTCTACGACCACACGCGGTGCTGGCGGCTGACGAACTCGGCGCGGCTCGGCGTCCTGCAGTGCGGCGACATCTACGAGGCGGAGAAGGGCGGGCCCGGCTACAGGTTCGACGACGAGCTGACGGGCAAGGAGACCTATCCGCGCGGGACGGTCGCCATGGGCAACTGGGGCCCGGACACGAACGGAAGCCAGTTCTTCCTCGTCCACTCCCGCGCCGAGATCCCGCCCGCGTACACCGTCCTGGGCAAGGTCACCTGGGGCCTCCCGGTCCTCGACCGGATCGTGAAGGGCGGCATCATCCCCGGACCGAACGGGCCCGAGGACGGCGAGCCCGCCAAGCCGGTCAAGATCCACCGCGTCTTCGTCCGCGGCTGACCCCGCGCGACCCGCACCCGCACCCGCACCCGGCGGCCGGGGCGCGTCAGAGGCGCCCGGCCACCGGGTGGTGCTATTTGACGGCGGGCTGGCTCCACACCTGGGCGGCCAGCGCGGCGGCGCCGCCCATCAGCAGGACGCCGAGCGGCACGTGGACGGCGGTCTCACCGCTGTCGCCGAGCGCGTACTGGACGATCACGAGAACCGTCGTCACCAGGCTGGTGGCCAGCGGCCTGGCCGGTCCGCCGCCCCGCCGCACCAGGAACGCGGACACGATGGTGACCAGGAGCGCGAGGACGACGATGCCGGACGTCGTCCGGTGCATCTCGCTGCCGTTGTCGGCGCCGTCCAGGAGCTGGCCTGCGGTGATCCCCTGGATCAGCATGGCGGTCGCCAGCAGGGCGGCCGAAGCCTTCAGGAGTCCGAAGAAGCGGGGCGGGGCGGACGTCGCCGGCTCGGTGGCGGCGTTCACGGATTGGGACGACAACGGTCACTCCTTGAGGGTGGGGACGAGCCGGGGCTCCGGCGTGTCGATCTCTACTTGCGGCTGGACGGGCCGGGTGTGGATCTCGGAGAACCGGCCCTGGGCGTCCATGACGATCCGGCCGGTCTCGCGGCCGTGCTCCCTGACCAGGCGTTCCTGCCGGGTCAGGTGGTGGCAGATCCGGTTGGCGACGACGAACGCCGCCACCGGCCCGGCGACGACCGCGACGCGGAAGAACCAGGTGACGGCGAACAGGTCCAGGTGGAAGTTCACGGCGATCTGGTCGTTGGCCGCGGCGGCCCACAGCAGCCCGTAGAAGGTGATCCCGGCGGCTCCGGCGCCGGTGCGGACCGGGCGGTCGCGGGGGCGGTCCAGGACGTGGTGTCCCGCGCGGTCGCCGGTGATGATCGCCTCGCCGATCGGCCACAGCGCCAGGGTGGTGAAGAAGGCGCCCGGCACGAGCAGCGCGGGGACGAGGACGGCGAGGGTGAGCGGATGCCCGGCGATGTCGAGTTCCCAGCCGGGCATGATGCGGACGGCGCCGTCCAGGAACGCCATGTACCAGCCGGGGACCGCGCCCGAGGTGATCGCGCCGGGCTCGAAGGGGCCGTACTGCCAGATCGCGTTGATCTGCACGAACCCGCCGAGCAGCGCCGCCACCCCGAACGTGTAGAGGAACATCGCGATCGAGGCGGGCTTGGGCGCGTCGATGATGACGGTCCGCAGCCGGGTGATCTGCTGCGTGCCGAGGCGGCGCGCGGCCGAGCCGGGCGCGAAGCGCGTGTGGCCGTGCTGGCGGGCCACCAGCCGGCGGCGGTGCGCCAGCGCTCCGGCGATCACCAGCGGCAGCACCAGGATGTGCAGCCAGTAGACCCGCTCGATGATGACGTCACCGGGGAAGTCGCCGCCGAAGACGAATCGCTGCAGGTGCGTGCCGACGACCGGGATCGACTCCAGGACGCCCTTCGTCAGCAGCAGGCTTCCGCCCGAGAGCATGTCGTCGGGCAGGATCGTGCCGGTCAGCGAGGCCACCATGCCGAGGGTGAACAGCCCCACCCAGATCAGCCAGTTGAGCAGCCGCGGACGGCGGAACCCGCCGGTGAAGAACAGCCTGAGCAGTTGCAGCGCGATGGACGCGCAGAAGATCAGCGCCGCCCAGTGGTGCATCTGCCGCATCAGCAGGCCGCCGCGCACCTCGAACGACAGGTCCAGCGTCGAGTCGTAGGCGCGTGACACCGGGACGCCCCGGAGCGGCTGGTACGGCCCGTCGTAGGGGGCGCGGGCCATGGACGGGTCGAAGTAGAAGGTCAGGAACACGCCCGTGAGGACGAGCACCACGAACGAGTAGCCGGTGATCTGCGCGAACATGAACGTCCAGTGGTCCGCGCGGGACCTGTAGCGGCGCGTCAGGCTGTCGCCGTCCGCGCTGCCCAGGGCGCTTTTGACCAGCACGGCGGCCGTCGATCCGAGGGGCCGGGCCTTGCTCTGCGGCCGGGCCTCGCTCTGCGGCGACGGCTTGCTTCGCGGCGACGGCCGCTTCTTCGGTTTCGCCGGCCAGGGCTTCTTCTTCGGCCGGGCCGGCTCCATCGGCCGGGCCTGCGGGTCGAGCGGTTCGTTCACGGACTCCCCCGGGGAACTGGATCACCACGGACACGACCCGCTCGCCCAGGAGCACGGCCGTCAAGGTTCTCGCGCGCGTTCACCTACAAAGACCTCCCGGACGCCTGGAATGTGACTCTTCGGCCGCGAATGTTCGCCGCGTCACACGGCGGTCACATGGCGGCCGCCGCGTCGGTCATAGGGGTGAAGCCTCAAATCAGTCTCAGATGTGTCCAAGGAGATACGCGTGGTAAGTGAGAGCGCAGCCGGGGCGCCCCAGCCGGCCGCAGCGGCCGGGGCGGCGCAGGCCGACCCGAAGCGGTGGCTGGTCCTGGCGGTCATCTGTATCGCCCAGCTCATGGTCGTCCTGGACGTGACGGTGATGAACCTGGCGTTGCCGCCGGCGCAGGAGGACCTGGGGTTCACCGACGCCGACCGGCAGTGGATCCTGACGGCGTACCTGCTGTCGTTCGGCAGCCTGCTGCTGTTCTGCGGGCGGCTGTCGGACCTGCTCGGCAGCAAGCTGACGTTCCTGGTCGGCGTGGCCGGCTTCGCGGGCGCGTCCGCGGTGGGCGGCGCGGCGACCAACTTCGAGATTCTGGTGGCGGCGCGCGCCGGGCAGGGGATCTTCGCCGCGCTGCTCGCGCCGGCGGCCCTGTCCCTGCTGACCACGACGTTCAACGACCCGAAGGAGCAGGGCAAGGCGTTCGGCGCGTTCGGCGCGGTCGCGGCCAGCGGCGCGGGTGTGGGGCTGCTCGTCGGGGGCGGGCTGACCTCGGCGCTGTCGTGGCGCTGGTGCATGTACATCAACGTGGCGTTCGCCGCGGTCGTGCTGCTGGGCGCGGCGCTGCCGATGGGGAACAAGCGCCAGTCGGGCGTGCGGCTGGACATTCCGGGCGTGCTGGCGGTGTCGAGCGGGATGTTCTGCCTGGTCTACGGGTTCTCCAACGCCGCCGAGGACGGCTGGGGGACGCCGTCGACCTGGGGCTTCATCGCCGCCGGCGTCGCGCTGCTGGTCGTGTTCGGCGCCTGGCAGACCCGGGCCGCGCAGCCGCTGCTGCCGCCCCGGATCGTCCTGCACCGGTTCCGCGGCGGCGCCTACCTCACCATGCTCGTCGTCGGCGCCGGGATGTTCGGCATCTTCCTGTTCCTGATCTACTACATGCAGGCCACGCTGGGGTACTCGGCGATCAAGTCGGGTCTGGCGCTGCTGCCGATGGTGGTGGCGACCGGTGTGTCGGCGAACCTGGGCAATATCAAGCTGATGCCGAAGTTCGGCCCCAGGCCGCTGGTCTTCGCCGGGCTGGCGCTCAGCGCTGGCAGTACGGCCTGGCTGACGGTGATCGAGGTGGACTCGTCCTACCTGACGGTGCTGCTCGGGCCGACCGTGATCGCCGGCTTCGGCATGGGTCTGCTGTTCGCCGCCGGGTTGCAGACCGGGACGTCGGGTGTGGGCGCGGAGGACGCGGGTGTCGCGTCGGCGAGCCTGCAGATCGGGCAGCAGCTCGGCGGCGCGATCGGCACCGCGCTGCTGAACACGATCGCGGCCAGTGCCACCACCGACTACCTGGAGGGTCACGCGCAGGGGCAGCCGACTCCGCAGCTGTTGCAGCTGGCGGCGATCGACGGCTACACGGCCGTGTTCTGGTGGTCCGCCGGGATCTTCGCGGTCGGCGCCGTCCTGTGCACGTTGCTGCTGCGCGGTGGTCCGCTGCCCGCCGCCGCCTGGGGGGACGCCGCCCCCGCCGAGGAGCCGGCCGACCCGGCCAAAGCGGCACGCGCCTGACGCGCGCCTGACGCGCGCC
>JBOHBY010001302.1:0-2080 GCA_050698635.1 Spirillospora sp. | reverse complement strand
AAGGAGCGGCGGAAGTCGCTGTAGCCCGCGGACCTCTTGTCGTAGATCAGCACGGCGATGCCCCGGCGCGCGAACTCCGTCGCCTCCGTGAGCAGGTGCTCGCGCGGCACGCCCGCGCCGGACCCGGTGACGAGCACGACGCCCGGCACCGGCCGCGCGGCCTTCGCCGGGGCGAGCACTGTGCCGTGCAAGGTGAGGCCGCCGAACCCCTTGAAACTCACGTCGGCGGAGGTCAGGCCCGGCGGCGCCGGAATCGGTCCGGACGCGGGCCCGCCCGCCGAGGCCGGGGCGGCGCCCAGTAGCGCGCCGGCGAGCAGGGCCAGCGCGATCGTGATGGCTCTCTTCATGCCGCACACCGTAGACCGCAGAGAAAGCTCTGCAAAGAGTTCTCTGCAAATATACTTCTGTAGTACTAGACTGCTCCTCATGACGGACGACGTGGAGCCCGTGATCCTGGACGACCCGGGACGGATCAAGACCCTGAGCCATCCGCTGCGCCGCCGGATCCTGCACCGGCTGCGCGCGCACGGGCCGGCGACCTCCACCACGATCGGCGAGGTCCTCGGCGCCAACACCGGCACGACCAGCTACCACCTGCGGCAACTGGAGAAGTACGGGTTCATCGAGGAGATCCCGGAACGGTCCGCCGGACGCGAACGCTGGTGGCGTCCCGCCGAGACCCCGCGCGACCTCCGGCTGCCCGACCCGGGGACCGTGGCCCCGGAGGACCGGGCCGTCCTCGACGAGCTGCTCCGCGTCGGGCACGCCGAGGACATGGAGCTGTTCCGCCGCCTGCCCGCCGCGTACGAGCGCGACCCCGGCTGGGCGCGGCTGTCGCGCGGCTTCGCCCACATGACCGAGGAGGGCCTCGCGGAGTTCTTCGAGGCCTACATCCGGCTCCTGCACGAGCACGCCCACAGCCGTGAGGACGCGCCGCCCGGCGCCCGCCCGGTGAACGTCCGGCTGTTCGCGCTCCCCGCCGACGAGGACTGAGACCCGGCGCCGGGGCATTACGATCTTTGGATGAGCGCTGTCTTCGCGATCAGTGACCTGCATGTGGGGTTTCCCGAGAACCGCGCGTTCGTCGAGGGGCTGCGGCCCGGGTCGGGGGACGACTGGCTGATCGTCGCCGGCGACGTCGCCGAACTCGTCTCCGACATCGAGTGGACGCTCCGGACCCTGCGCGAGCGCTTCGCCACCGTCATCTGGACGCCCGGCAACCACGAGCTGTGGACCGTCAAGAGCGACCCGGTGCGGCTGCGCGGCGAGGCCCGCTACCAGGCCATCGTCGAGATCTGCCGCCGCCTCGACGTCCTGACCCCCGAGGACCCCTACCCCGTCTGGGACGGCGAAGGCGGCCCCGTGACGATCGCGCCGATGTTCCTCCTGTACGACTACACGTTCCGGCCGGAAGGGACGTCCACCAAGGAGGAGGCCCTCAAGGTCGCGCACGAGGCGGGCGTGGTGTGCACCGACGAGATCTACCTGCACCCCGACCCGCACCCCACGCGCGAGGCCTGGTGCGACGCCCGGATCGCCTACACCGAGCAGCGCCTGGCGTCCCTGGCACCGGGAACGCGGACGGTACTGGTCAACCACTGGCCGCTCATCCGCGAACCCACCCGCGTCATGTGGTACCCCGAGTTCGCCCAGTGGTGCGGCACGGAGCGCACCGCCGACTGGCACGACCGGTTCGGCGCCGTGTCGGTCGTGTACGGGCACCTCCACATCCCCCGGACGGTCTGGACGGGTGACATCCCGCACATCGAGGTGTCGGTCGGCTACCCGCGCGAATGGCGCAAGCGCGGGAACGGGCCGCGCGGCCCCCGCCGCATCCTGCCCGCGCCGGAGACGGAATGATCGAGCGCATCCTCCCGGACGGCGTCGCCACCGCCGCCGCCTACGACGACCCGCCCGAGGCCGTGCTGCTGCCCGGCGAGGAGGACGCGGTCGCGCGGGCCGTCGAGAAGCGGCGGCTGGAGTACACGACCGTCCGCTGGTGCGCCCGCCGCGCGCTGGCGGAGATCGGCGTCGCGCCCGTGCCGATCCCGCGCGGGGAGCGGGGCGCACCGTCCTGGCC
>JBOHBY010001301.1:0-1786 GCA_050698635.1 Spirillospora sp. | reverse complement strand
GTCGTAGGCCCCGGGCAGCACGCCCGTCGCGCCCGGCCGCAGCGCCGCCAGATGGATCAGCCCGTCGCAGGAGCCGTCCGCCTCGTGCGGTGTCCGCACCTGCGCGCCGAGCCGGTCGAGCATGTCGGCGAGCTCCAGGGCGATCCCGCAGCCGTCGTCGACGATCTGGAACCGGCGTCCCGCGAACACCGCCCCCGACTCCGGCGGTGCAGGCAGCGCGTCCAGCTCAACGACCCGCAGAACCTGCCGGACGATCTCACCGGGGCGCGGGGCGTCACCGTCCCCGGCGCTCGTCCGCACCTGCCTGTCACCGGGCTCGTCGCGTTTCGGCGCCTCGGGCACGTCCGCTGGCGCGGGCGCACCGGCCGGGACGAGCGCCGCCTCCTTGTCCTCGTCGGCCGGACCGGCCTGAGGAGGGACGACAGGACGCGGCGCCGCGCCTTCGAGACGGGCGTGCAGGGAAGTGACGATGTCGCCGATGGTCGTGACGTCGGCGAGCCGCTCCGGGGCCGCCAGGCCCAGGCGGTCGGTGAGTTCGCCGAGGATGACCGTGCGTTTGATGGAGTCGATGGAGAGGTCGGCCTCCAGGTTCAGGGACGCGTCCAGCATCGTCTCGGGGTAGCCGGTACGGGCGCTGATCACCGCGACGACGGTGGCCCGGACGTCGAGCGGCGCCGCATCGGGCACCGTCTCGGGCCGAGGCGAGGGCACGGGCACGGGCTCGGCGGGAACGGGCGCCTCGGGCAGGGGCGGGGCCGTCGCGCCGAGGTGCCGGAGGATCACCTCGCGCTGGGCGGCGATCATCTCGCGGCCGGTCCGCAGGTACTCCAGGACGGCGTCCTGCGCGCCGCGCGGGCGGATGCCGGGGACGCGTTCGGCGGGACGCAGCGCCCCCACCGGGTACCCGCCATCGGCGGTCCGGACGAGATGCCCGTTCACCACCCAGCCGGGCACTCCGGGAGCGGCGGACAGCGGACGGGCGTCGCGTCCGGCGAACAGGGGCAGCGGGTCGACGGGGACTCCGGCGGCGGCGAGTTCGGCGAGGGCGCGCAGAAGCTGGGTGAGGCTGTTCTCGCCTGGCGCGTCGCAGCTCACGGCGGTGTGCGGACGGTCGCCGAGGATGGCGCCGACGAGCCCGGTCAGCACGCGTCCGGGGCCCGCCTCGACGAACGTGCGGGCGCCCGCGTCGTACATCGCCTCGATCTGCTCGACGAAGCGGACGGGCGCGGCGAGCTGCCCGGCGAGGGTGGCGGCGAGTTCGGCCGGGTCGGCGTCGTAGGGGGCCGCGGTGGTGTTGGCCCAGACGGGGAAGGCAGGCGAGCGCAGGTCGCGGCGCAGCAGGTCGGCGCGCAGGTCGGCGGACGCGGCGGCGACGAGCGGGCTGTGGAACGCGCACGCCACCGCAAGCCGCTCAGCGGCCAGGCCCGCCCCGGACAGGACGGGCAGCGCCCGCTCGATCCCCGCCGACGTCCCGGAGATCACGGCCTGCCGGGGCGCGTTGTGGTTGGCGACGACGATCTCGGACAGGCCCGACAGGGCCGCGCGGACGTCGCGCAGCGACCCGGTGACGGCGGCCATCGCGCCCGGGTCCTCCCCGGCGGCGGACAGGATCGCCTCGGCGCGGACGGCGCTCAGCCCGATCATCGCGGCGTCGTCGAAGACCCCGGCGGCGCAGAGCGCGACGAGCTCGCCGTAGCTGTGCCCGGCGGCGAGGTCGGGGTGGACGCCGACGGCGGTGAGGAGCCGGTGGACGGCCAGCCCGGCGATGCCGAGCGCGGGCTGCGCG
>JBOHBY010001300.1:0-4275 GCA_050698635.1 Spirillospora sp. | reverse complement strand
CGTCGAGAAGCCGCTCGCCGTGACCGCCGCGGAGACCGCCGTGCTGGCCGGCCTGATCGACCGGGGGACGGCCCCGGTCACCACGGCGATGTTCCTGCGCTGCGCGCCCGCGCTGCGCAGGGTCGGGGAACTGCTCGCGGCCGGGGCGCTCGGCGAGGTCGTCGGCGCGGACCTCCGGTTCAGCCATCCGGGGCTGCTGGACGGGCTCTTCGCGGACGACGCCTCCTGGATGCTCGATCCTCGAAGGGGCGGCACGGGCGCCTTCGCCGATCTCGGCATCCATCTCATCGACCTGTTGTGCTGGCTGCGTCCGGCCGCGGACGTCACCGTCCAGGGGGCCCGCCTGCGCGTCCGTCCGGATCACGTCCTGGATCTGGGCGGCACGGCCGTGCTGGAGTGGGACGGCGCGCCGACCGCGCTCCACGCGGGCTGGACGTCCCGTCCCGGCGGGGTGCGCGTTCACATCGAGGGGACGCGCGGGTCGGTGACCGTCCGGGATGGGACGTTGTCCCTGTCCCTCGGCCGCGCCGACCGGGTAGAGCGTCACGCTCCTCCTGCGGCCGGAGACGCGCTTTCGGCGTTCCTCGCCGACCTGCGCGGTGAAGGAGTCTGGCGGCGTCCTGGGACCGCGGACATGCTGCGCTGCGCCATCGTCCTGGACGAGATCGGTGCCATCGACCGGGCGCTCCGCCGGGACGCGTGAATTCCGGGCGTCACCTGGTCCGTCGAGCCGGCCTTAACGCGTCGCCGCGGGCTCCTTGGCGCGGTCGTTCGCCTCGGCCGCCTTGAGGAGGGTGTCGAGCAGCCCGGGGAAGCGGGCGTCGAGATCTTCACGCCGCAGCGAGAGGAGGTTCTCGCGGCCCGAGGGGGACTGCCAGATGACCCCGCTGTCGCGCAGCACCCGCCAGTGGTGGGTCAGGGTCGACTTGGAGATCCCGTCGAGGATGCTGCCGCAGGTCCGCTCCCCTCCCTGCGCCAGAACCCGGACGATGCGCAGACGCAGCGGATTGCCCAGCGCCGACAGGACGTTCTCCAGCAGGATCTGCTCGCGGTCGGGGTGCTGGGCGATCATCAACGGTCACGGGGTGCGGCGCCCGCGAGGGCTCGCCTCCCCATCCCCCCTTCGGCCTTGATCCCGTTCACATGCCGAGTGTAGGCGAAGATACGTACGTTCGAATCATCCCATCTCGCCATGGCCGATTTCGGTGACCTCCGTCTCCGCGCGGCGGCGATCCGATCGAGTGTTGCCAACAGTCCGATAGTACGACAATATTCGTACTATCAAACTGATTGGTCCGCCCACGCCTCTCGATCGAAGGGTCGCTGAGAACCTCATGTCCTCTGCACATATCTCCCCGGACGGGGCGGCGGCATCGCGGACGCCCCGGCTGGGGCTCGGCCTGGCACTTCTCGCGCTGGCACAGCTGATCTTCTCTCTCGATCTCAACATCGTCTTCGTCGCGCTCCCCGAGATAGGCGCGGACCTCGGGTTCTCCGAACAGACCCAGCAGTGGGTGGTGAGCGCCTACGTCGTGTTCGCCGGAGGGTTCCTGCTCCTCGGCGGTCGCGCCGCCGACCTGCTCGGCCGCCGCCGCATGTTCGTCCTCGCGCTCACCGTCTACGCGGTCTCGTCCATGGCGGGCGGCCTCGCCACCTCCCCCGGCGTGATCGTGGCGGCGCGGGCGTTCCAGGGCGTCGGCGGCGCGCTGCTCCTGCCGTCCACCCTCTCGCTGATCAACACGCTGTTCGAGGAGGGCCCCAAGCGCAACCGGGCGCTGGCGGTCTGGGGCGGCGCCGGAGCCAGCGGCCTCACCCTCGGAGCGCTGCTCGGCGGCGTCCTGACCCAGGCGTTCGGCTGGTCCGCGGTCTTCTTCGTCAACGTCCCGCTGGCCGCGATCGTCGCCCTCGCCGCGCTCGCCGTCATCCCGCGCGACGCCCGCGCCCGCGGGCGGCGCCGGTTCGACATCCCGGGCGCCCTGACGGTGACCGGCGGTGCGACGCTGCTGGTCTTCGCGCTCGTCCAGGGGCCCGAGGCGGGCTGGGCGGATCCGACGATCGTCGGCGCCTTCGTACTGGCCGTCGCGCTGCTGGCGGCGTTCACGGCCATCGAGTCCCGCAGCGCGGATCCGCTCATGCCGTTCCACCTGTTCGGCAACCGCAGCCTGGTGGTCGGCGTGATCGTGACGGCCGTCTACATGGGGACCTTCGGCGCCCTTCCCTACTTCCTCACGGTGCTCTTCCAGCGCGTCCATGGGTTCACCGCCCTGGAGACGGGGCTGGCCTTCCTCATCCCCTCCCTCGCGATCGCCGGCGGCACCCAGCTGGGCGAGCGCATGACGACCCGCCTCGGCACCCGCACGACCCTGCTGGCCGGCTTCGTCACCGGCGTGCTCGGTACGGCCGTCCTCGCCGTCGGCTTCGACCACGACGCCGGGCTGCTCGTCGCCGTGCCCGGCCTGATCGTCTCGGGGGTCGGCCAGGGCATCACCTGGACGGCGATGTGGATCGCCTCGGCCACCGGTGTGGCGCCCGAACAGCAGGGCGTCGCGAACGGGATGGCGTCCACGACCCTGAACCTGGGCAACGCCGTCGGGCTCGCCGTCCTGATCGCGATGGCCAACGCCGGACTCGACGGCCGGACCGGCGAAGGGCTGCGCGTCGCCATCGCGGACGGAAGCCGCACCGCCGTGCTCCTCGCCGCCGCGGGCATGCTGTTCGGCCTGCTCGTCACGTTCGCCCTGCCCCGCCTGACCGCATCGGCGAAGCGGGCTCCCGACCACGGGGAGACGGCAGTTCCCGCGCGGTGACCGCGAGTAGACGTCCGGACCGACCTGAAGCCCCCGAAGGTCGGTCCGGACCTTCCTTGAGGAGGGCGTCGTGGCTCCGGGTATTTCCTCCGCCACGCCCGCGGTGCTGAGCCGGCCGCTGATCCTGCTGCTGTCCGTGGCCTGCGGCGTAGCGGTCTCCAACATCTACTTCCCGCAGGCGATCAGCCCTCTGATCGCCGACGACCTGCATGTGCGCCCCTCCTCCGCGGCCGTGGTCGTCGGTTGCGCGCAGTTCGGCTACGCGGCCGGGATCTTCCTGCTCGTCCCCCTCGGCGACCGGCTCCACCATCGCGGGCTGGTCACCAGCCTCCTGCTTGCCACCTGCGCGGGACTCGTCCTTGCCGGGACGGCCGGCTCCCTGCCGGTCCTCGCCGTCGCCGGTGCCCTGGTCGGCCTGGCCACGGTCGTCCCGCAGATCCTCATCCCGATGGCCGCCGGGCTGACCGGCCCGGAGCGCCGCGGCGAGGTGACCGGCACACTGCTCTCCGGCCTGATCGGCGGGATCCTGCTCGCCCGTGCCTTCTCCGGGACCCTCGGGGAATGGCTGGGGTGGCGCGCACCCTACCTCGTCGCGGCGGCCCTGGACCTGGGGCTGGCGCTCACGATGGCCGTCGTCCTCCCGCGCACCGCACCGAGCACCGACAAGCGCTACCCGGCGCTCGTCCTGGCGTCCCTGCGTCTGCTGCGCGACGAACCGTCACTGCGCCGCTCCTGCCAGTACCAGGCCCTCGTGTTCGGAGCCTTCAGTGCCGCCTGGACGGCCCTCGCCCTGCTCATCACCGGCCCGCACTACGAGTTGGGCACCCCGACCGTCGGCATGATCGCCTTGGTCGGCGCGGGCAGCATGTTCGCCACGCCCCTCGCGGGCCGCCTCGCCGACCAGCGCGGACCCGACGTGGTGAACGGGGCGTGCATGCTGGCCGCCGTCGCCGCGGGCGTCCTGCTCCTCACCGGCCGTCTGGAGGGTCTCCTCGGACTGCTCGGCCTCGCCGCGGGGATGCTGCTCCTCGACGTGGCGATGCAGTCCGGCCAGGTCGCGAACCAGGCCCGCATCTTCGCCCTGCGCCCCGAGGCCCGCGCCCGCCTCAACACCGCATACATGACCTGCGCCTTCCTCGGCGGCAGCGCCGGCTCCTGGCTGGGCATACGCGCCTACGCCACCTTCGGCTGGACCGGCGTCTGCACCCTGACCATCCTCCTAGCCGCCCTAGCACTCCTCCGCCACCACCACCGCCCTAACCACTCACCTCGGCCTTAGCAGCCAACAACAACGCCCGCTTACGCCCTAGCCCGAAGATCTCACATCCGCCCCGGCCAGGGTGGTGCGTGGTTCTGGGCCTCGTTGGCGATGTCGTGGAACGACAGCGGGATGCTCGACGGCCTACCAGACAATGAGCGTTTTCGAGTCACGGAACTGTTCTGGGTGAGCGGGAAGATGACGGACGTG
>JBOHBY010001299.1:0-7887 GCA_050698635.1 Spirillospora sp. | reverse complement strand
CTGTTCGGCGGCGCGGCGGCGCACGCGATGCGCCCGTTCGGCACCGTGCTGTCGTCCGCCATCGGCGTCGCGCTGACGACCGCCGCGCACGCCTACGGCTGGCCGGTCACCGAAGGCGGATCGGCCGCGATCACCGACGCGATCCTCACCCGCGCCCGCGAACACGGCGTCACCGTCGAGACCGGACGCACCGTGCGGTCCATCGACGAACTCGACGCCGACATCGTCATGCTCGACACCTCGCCCCGCGCCGCCCTCCGGATCGCCGGGCACCGGATGCCGCGCCGCGCGCGAAGCGGCTACCGGCGGTATCGCTACGGCCCGGCGGCGTTCAAGGTCGACTTCGCGGTGGACGGAGGCGTCCCGTGGACGCACGAGCCGTCCAGGCACGCCGGGACCGTCCACCTCGGCGGCGACTTCGCCGAGATGGCCGCCACTGAGAAGCAGGTGACCGCCGGACGGATGCCCGAGCGCCCGTTCGTGCTGGTCGGGCAGCAGTACGTCGCGGACAAGACGCGGTCGGCCCGGGACGTCCACCCGCTCTACGCCTACGCGCACGTCCCGTCCGGATACACCGGCGACGCGACCGCCGCGATCGTCGCGCAGATCGAGCGGTTCGCCCCGGGGTTCCGCGAACGCGTCCGGGCGACCCGTGTGCGCTCCGCCGCCGACATGGCGCGTCACAACGCCAACTATGTCGGCGGTGACATCCTCACCGGCGCGAACACGCCTTCCCAGCTGGTGTTCCGCCCGCGTCCGGCCCTCGACCCCTACGCGACGGGCGCCCCCGGCGTCTACCTGTGCTCGGCCGCCACCCCGCCCGGGGCCGGAGCGCACGGCATGTGCGGGTACAACGCCGCCCGCTCCGCCCTCCGCTCAGTCGGTGGGTGGTAGGTCGAGCAGGGCGTCCACGAGCGGTTCGAGGGCCTCCTTCTCGCGGCGCGCGATGCGCAGCCCTTGCAGCAGGTAGGTGCGGGCCAGGGCGGAGTTTCCGTCCCGGTGTTCCAGGCGTCCGAGCTCCAGGCAGGCATCGCTCAGCTCGTGGCTCTCCAGCAGGTACCGCCAGGTGTGCCGGGCCGCGGTCGTGTCACCGCGCAGGTCGTGGACGCGTCCGAGCCGCAGCAGCGCGCCCGGGACGTCCTGTCCGGGATGCTCGCCCAGGAACCGGGTGAGAACGCTCACGGCCCCGTCGTGGTCACCGGCGGCGCACAGCGCGTCGACCTCGGTGAACGACCGAGGCGGGGACACCTCATCGGACGTCGCGGGCGGCGCGGGCGACGCCGCCGGCGGTGGCCGGTCCGGGCCGCCGTCGCGGTTCGACACCGCCACCCAGGCGTCGGCGGCGAACTCCTTGACGATGCTGCGCGCGGGCCAGAAGTCCGCCGACCGGAGCGAGCCGAAGTCGTGCTCGATCACGTCCCGGTAGAGGTGGTCGGAGACGATCAGCGCGAGCCGCGCGTTCGGGTATTCGTCCAGGGCGGCACGGACGGGCGCGCTGTCCAGCAGCCGGAAGCACTCGACGATCGCGGCGCCGCCGAAGCCCGTCGGACCGTCGCTGATCGAACCGGTCGTCATCGACAGCCGCAGCCGGATCCGCGCGGAGTCGGCGAGCATCCGGTTCTCCTGCTCCAGCGCGACCGTCAGCGCGTGCACGAACGCGGGGATCATGACCGTCTCGTCGATTCCGGGCGGGGCGAGCAGCAGCACGCTGTCGCCCTGGCTTTGCGCGATGTCCTCGGGCAGGCCCGCCGCGCGGCACGCGGCATGGGTCACGGCGGCGAGCGACTGCTGCGCCTGGATCTGCTCGGGCACCTTACGGGTGCTCCACTTCTTGATGTCGGCGGCGATACAGAGCCGACGCTGCGTGGCCATAACCGTTCCTCCTCCGGGCGTCTTCCGGCTGGTGCGGCCATGGTCGGGGAGGTCACGCGGTCCACACCCCAGCATTTGACGGTTTCCGGACAGGCGTTCCGGGCTTTCATAGCGGGTCTTGTCGGTTATGTTTCGTTGCGACGGTGAGCATTCCTCCGTGCCCGGGGGGTGATGCATGAGCAACGAGAACGGCGCGACCCCCTACGGCCCGCACAGCCACGGCCCGCACAGCTACGGCCCGCACAGCTACGGCCCGCACAGCCTCCTCGCCGCCCTGAGCGAGGACGAGCGACAGGTGCTGCTGTCCCTGGGGCGACTACGGGAGTACGAGCCCGGCGACCTGCTGCTGAACGAGGGCGACACCGCGATGTTCGTGGCGATCGTCCTCGACGGCGCGGTGAAGATCATGGGCGTGACCGAGACCGGCCGCACCTCGCTGCTGGCCGTGCGGACGGCCGGTGACATCGTCGGCGAGCTCGGCGTCCTGGACGGTGCGCCCCGGGTGGCGACGGCGATCGCGGCCGGCCTGGTCCGCGCGCGGGTCATCGCGTCCGCGCAGTTCAAGGACTGCCTGCTCCGGCACCCGTCGATCAACGCCGCGACGACCCGGACGGTGGTGGAGAAGCTGCGCTCGGCGACCCGGCGGCGGATCGACCTCGGGGGACGCGAGGCCAAGGTCAGGCTGGCCCGCGTCCTGCTGGAGCTGCACGCCGACGGCGGCGAGGTGCTGCTGACGCAGACCGAGATGTCGGAGCTGATCGGCTCGTCCGAGCCGACCGTCCACAAGGCGCTGCGGACGCTGCGCGAGCAGGGCGTGGTCGACACCCGCTACCGGCGGCTGGTGATCGTCGATCTCGCCCGCCTCCGCGAGATCGCCGACCTGCCCGGCGACTGAGTTTCGGAAAGCCGTAGTCCTACAAAGACGCCCCTCCCGTTCTGGCCCGACGCTGTCGGTTGTCCGATGGCGAGGAGGCGAAGGTGCGGGACGAGCAGAGCGGCGGCCTGGGGCACGGCGTACGGCGGCTGTGCGTGGCCGTCGGCCGTGAACGTGTCGGTCACGGCCTGGCCGAGGAGTCCGCCGACAACGCGATGGCACGGATTCTTCATCACGCCGAAGCGGACGGAGGGTTGCAGCGCGCGCAGTGGGTGCGGCATCCGCAGGCCAGGATCGCGCTGCTGCCGCCGGGGATCGACGAGGCGCGTGTCATCGCCGTCCTGGTGCGCTACCTGCGCGAGAGCGTGTACCGGCACAACAAGGTCTCCGCGCCGCCCGCGCGGCTGAAGCTGCGCGTCGCCGCGCACGAGGGCCTGACCCACGTCCAGGACGAGATGTACGTCGGCGACGTCATCGACACGACGGCGGCGCTGGTGTCCGAGGCGTCCTTCACCACGCGCGCGGGTGCGGCCGACGTCGCCGTGGCCGTCACCGACCGCATCTACGGCGACGTCATCCGGGGACGCGAGACCTACGACCTGCGTCCCGAGGACTTCACCGAGCTGCGCACCGGGCACGGCACCGCGTGGGTGCATGTCGCCGCCGTCCTCACCGACCCGGATCCGCCGGCCGAGCGGGGATCCGCGCCATCGGGGGCCGACGAGGGCGGAAGCGTCTCGATCCGGACGGGCGGGCGCCTGAGGGTCGGCGACTTCGCCGGCCGCGACATCGACCGGTCTCGCGGCCCAGGCCGTTCCGGGGACGGTTCGGGCGGGCCGGACGTGCGGATCGAGGCGGGCGAGGCGGAGTTCGACCGCTTCGCCGGCCGGGACCTCATCGAGGAGCCGGGCGATGACCGACACGCCTGACCAGACCCCGGAGCCGGGGACGGACGTCGTCCCGATCGCCCCCGCGCCGCAACCCGGGCCCGAACCCGGGCCCGCCGAGCCCGAGGCCAGGGCCTTCGACGGTCGCGCGCGGGAGATCGAGGCCCCCGCCGGGCTCCGTGACCAGGAACGGGACGACACCGATACCTCCGACGCCGCCTCCGACGCCGCCGCGGGCACGGAGAGCTACGACCGCAGAACGGCCGGGTACCGCGACGACTTCTACGGGACCAGTTCCCGGTTCGACGTCGGCGGCGACGCCGAGTTCGGCATGTTCGCCGGACGGGACCTGCACTACCACGATCACGGCGGGAAGGGCCGGGGACCGTCCAGGCGGAAGGTGCGGCCGGAGGAGCTGGCGGCCGCCGAGGCCTGGTACACCAGCACCGGCATCGAGCCAGAGCTGCGCCGGGTGTTCAGGCGGACGCACCTGGCCTTTCTCCGCGTCCGAGCCGGGGACGGCGGCGGCACGACCGCGATCGCCGTGCTCGACGAGCTGACGGGACGGAGCCGCCAGGAGTCGCGCGTCCGGCGCCTGAGCCCGGCCGGGCCGCGGCTGCTGGCGGCCGGTGTGGAGAAGGGCGTCGGCCTGCTCGTGGACGCGCTCGGCACGACCTGGGCGTCCAGGCTGCGCCGCTCGGAGGCCGACGAGCTGGCGAACAAGCTGCACGAGCAGGGGTCTTTCATGGTCGTCCTCGTGGACGCCAACGTGAGCCTTCCCGTGACGGACGTCGTCGTCCACACGCCGCCCGACCCGGGCCGGGTGTTCGACCGCTACCTGTCGTTCCTCCACGTGAAATGGCAGACCGGGAGCAACGGGCCGGCGCCTTCGCGCGCGTCGGTCGACGTGGCGATGCGGATGGACCTCCCCGGCCTGATCAAGAAGATCGAGGACGGGCCGCCGGAGGCGCGGGAATGGTACGACGCCGTCCGGACGCCCGGAACCGCCCCGCGCGAGGTGGTCATCTTCGCGCAGGAATGGTGGAACTGGTACCGCCTCACCATGAAGACCGGGGCGGACGAGGAAGACCCGCCGTTCCCCAAGCGGGACCTCACCGAACAGGCCAGGAACCTGCTGCGGAGCAAGGGCGGCTCGGACGGCTCACCGGTGCGCCAGGCCTACGTCATCGCCGCGGCCGTGCTGGACGACGTGTCGATGAGCGACATCACCGAGTCGGCGGGCCGCCTCGCCGCGGGGTTCAGCCAGATCGAGCGGCCCGGAACCGAAACGCGCCGTGAGGTGTTCGGGGAACCGTTCCGCAGCTGGGTGGAGCAGCTGTCGGCGGGCCCGTCCCCGAGCCTGACCGGGCCGGTGTGGCGCCGTCAGCGGGAGCTGTCGCGCGTGGTCGTGGAGGTGGCCTGGGCGGAGTACGACGTCGTCCGCGACCCGTTGCGCAGGTGGCTCGTCGACCTGTGCGCGCGGGGCGGTGTGCAGCGCGTCCGTGCCGTGCAGGCGCTGGCGCTGATCGCCGCGAAGGACTACGGGCAGATCCGGGACAAGGTGCTGCGCGACTGGTCGAAGTCGGGCAGGAACTGGCACCACGAGTGCGCCGCCTGGCTGCTGGAGGCGATGATCCTCTTCGGCCGTCCCGAGCTGCGGCGGGTCGCGGAGAAGGAACTGCGGTCCCTCGCCCGGTCGCTGCGCAAGTCCGAGCGCGCGGTCGCGCTGCGCACCTACGGCACGCGCATCACCGACGAGGAACGGCTCGGCCGCGCGCTGGAGGACGTGCACGGGTCCATCGGCGTGCTCAGGGGCCGCTTCGGGACGCTGATCGCGCAGTGCCTGCGGGACCTGTACGAGCTGGGGCACCGCGAGCCGGTGCTGGACTCGCTGGTCAAGCGCGTCCGGATGCTGCCCATCCCGCCGGTCCAGGAGCAGGCGGCCCGGACGATCGTGCGGATCGCGCGGCTGCGGTCCGGCGGCGGCCACGACCTGCTCCGGTTCGCCGACACCCTCCCGCGCGGCACCCGGGGCAAGGACGACGAGCTGACGCTGACCGGCATCGCCGAGCTGTGGTGGTACGCGTGCGACATGCCCGGCACCAGGACGGAGGCGTGGCGGGTACTCGGCCGCTGGCACGCCGACTGCGCCGACCACCCCGAGCTGATGCCCACCTTCGAGGCGCTGCTGGACGCCATGGCGCGCGTCGACCACGCCGAGCGATCGGCCGACGGCAGGCCGATGCGGACCCGCATCGGCCTCTACCGCGAATTCTGGATCAAGAAGAACACGGAGCAGGAGCGATGACCACACCCCCCGACTCGCTGTCCCCGGACGGCTGGGACCCGCCGCGTCAGCCGGACCCTCCACCGCGCCCGACACGGTGGAACCGCTTCGTCGGCTGGGCACGCGCCGGCTGGGCACGCGCCCGGCTCCGCCGCGCCCCGGACACCACACCACCGCTGGTCGACCACCCGTACGCCCCGCCGACCTCCGTCACCCCCGACTACGTCCCGCGCGAGACGTTCACCCTGAACACCCCCGCGCAGGGTGACGCGTTCGATTTCGCGGTGAGCGTCCTGGTCAAGTGGGAGGTCCGGGGGACGGCGCCCGGCGAGCCGCTGCGGCAGGCGGACCCGGAGGAGCTGGAGCGGTTCATCACCTCCAGCAGGCTCGGCATGCGCGAGGTGATCGAGGAGAAGGTCAGGCCGGTCGCGCGCCGGTTCCCGCCGTACCGGGCCGCCGAGGCGGAGACGGAGATGGCCAGGGAGTTGCAGGCGTGCTTTCACGACGGTGACCTCCAGGCGAGGGTCCGTGTCCGGGTGGACGTCACCGATCCCGTGCGGGAGGAGCTCCGCAAGGTGTGGATCGCGCGCCTGCACGTGGACGCGAAGGGCGATATGCGCAAGGACGACGTCCGGCTGACCAGCGAGCTCCAGGACCTCTGGCACGCGGTGCTCCGCAAGGGCCTCACCGAGTTCGGCGAGGTGGACATCGCCCGCTCGTCCTGGATCGCCCCCTACGCGCTCGCCCTGACCGAGGACCCGAAGAACGCGGCGTCCTACTTGCAGCTCATGCTGGAGAAGCGCGTCGGCAACGCCGAGGTCCTGCTGGACCACCTCAGCAAGATCGTGCTCAGCGGTGACCATGTGGACGCGCTGGAGATCGCGTTCCAGAGCGACAGCGCGCTGCGCGCCGTCCTGCGGGAGCTCGGCGTCCCGATGGGCGACCCGAAGCTCAGCGCGTCCAACGGGGTGGGCGGCGATGCGTGAACTGCTGGGCCGGATGGCGATCGCGGTCGTCCTCGTCATGGCGATGGCGGGGTGTGTCGACCGGCAGCCGGTGGCGGCCGGGTGCCCGTGGATCGACGAGCCCGCCGACCAGGGCTCGGAGCAGGTGACGTCCAGGAGGATCGCGCTGCTGGACCTGAGCGCCTCGTTCTGGCCGAAACGGGGCGAGAGCGTGTCGCAGGGGGTCGACCCGGTCAAGAAGATCACCGAGCAGCTGACCGCCGACTACGGGAAGGACGGCGTCCGGCTGGTGTCGCTCGCCGGGTTCGACGGGTCGTCGGCGAGCCTCGTCCAGCGGCTGGACGAGGTCGCCCTGCCGGTGCCGACCGGCAGCGATGGGCAACGGGGGCGTGAGTCCGTCCGGCAGTGCCTGGAAGGCGAGGTCAAGGCGCTGCTGAAGGAGCGTCCGCGGACACCGGGCTCGGACCCGATGGCCGCGCTGTCGGCCGCCGGGGCGCTGCGCGGCGACACGCCCGCCGGGAACACCGGCGTGCTGATGGTGTCGGACGGTCTCGGCAACACCGGCTGCATGGACATGCGCAAGGTCATGGACGGCCGGACCGACGCCGCCGGCCTGGTCGACTCCTGCGAGAGCAAGGACGACCTCGCCAAGCTGAAGGGCGTCGAGGTCCGCCTCGCCGGAATCGGGCTGCGGGCGGGAGGCGACCCGCTGAAGAGCAGCGAGCACGCCTGGCTCAAGTCGTTCTGGACGCAGATCTGCGGCGAGATCGGCGCCCGCTGCGTACACGAGACGTCCCGTAGCGCGGTCCGCCGCTCGACCGTGGAGCGTGCCGGGGACCCGGACGTCCCGTTCCCCGACTTCGACTGCAACCCGTGCGTGCTGCCGGAGAAGCTGCTGTTCGCGACCGACTCGGCGGAGCTGTCGCCGAGCGCGGACGCCTATCTCGGCCTGCTCGTCGAGCAGCTGCGCGGGCGGAAGATCGTCCTCGTGGAGGGCCACAC
>JBOHBY010001298.1:0-2874 GCA_050698635.1 Spirillospora sp. | reverse complement strand
CCCCCCGCCCGTGGGGCGTCCGCCCGTGCGGCCGACGGCCCGAGAACGCCCGCGAGGACCGCGGTGAACGCCACGCCAAGAATGGCGAGGAACACACCGATCTTGGTTCCCCGCGAAGTCATGGCGCTCAGGTTACAAGAGGCCGATGACCCCTCAGTGGCCATATCCTGCGCCTGTGGACGGTCCCAAGGCGCATCTGGTCGGCGAAGCCGGTGGCGGCACCGCCCAGCCCGAAACCAAGCCCGCCCGCATCCCGGCCCCCGTCCCCGCCCAGGAACCCGACGCGGCGGAACCCGCGCGGCGGCGGACGGCGGCCGACCTGCTGATCGTCCTCGCGGGGGTTCTGGTCGCGGCCGTCGCGGTGTCGCCGATCGTCACCCGCTGGCTCGGCAACGAACCCGACCAGCGGCTCGTCGACCTGGAGGTCTACCGGGACGGCGGCCGTGCCGTCCTGCGCGGCGCCCCGCTGTACGACGTCCTCACGCAGCCGCCGCAGCTCCTGCCGTTCACGTATCCGCCGTTCGCGGCCGTCCTCGCCGTCCCGTTCACCGTCATCCCGTGGCGGGCCGCGCAACTGGTGTGGACGGGCCTGATCTGCGTCGCCCTCACGATCTCGGTCTGGTACGCCTTCCGCGACCTGCTCCGCCGCACCGGACGCTGGGCGCCGCTCGCCGCGGGCGTCCTGGTCGCGGGGATGGCGTGGCTCGACCCCGTCCGCGACCAGTTCAGGTTCGGGCAGGTCGGGCTGTTCCTGCTCGCGATGTGCCTGGCCGACTGCTGCGCCCGCACGCCCCGCTGGCCGCGCGGGATGCTCGTCGGCCTCGCGCTCGCGACCAAGCTCGTGCCGGGCGTCTTCCTGATCTACTTCCTGATCACCGGACGCCGCCAGGCCTTCGGCAACGCGCTGTTCACGGCCGCCGCCGCCACGCTCGGCGGGTTCGCGCTGCTGCCGTCGGACTCGGCCGACTACTGGTTCGGGGCGCTGCTCCAGGGCGGCGACCGGACGGGCGCCGTCGACGGCACCACCAACCAGGCCATCAACGGGATCGTCGCGCGGATCCTGCCCGAGGGGCCCGCCCGGACACTCACGTGGCTCCTGCTCGCATCGATCGTGGCGTGGTACGGCTTCACCTGGGCCCGCCGCGCCTCGCGGACTGCGCTCCTGTTCGACGGGCCCGGCTCGTACAGCCTCGTCCTCGCCTCGGTCGCGATCGTCGGGCTGCTGTCGGTCGTGCTGTCCCCCGTGGGGTGGATTCACCATCTTGTATGGATGATCGCGGTGTTCGGCGCTTTGATCGGAGATGCCCGAGACACGCGAAGATGTCTTTTCGCGTTCGGTCTCTGGCTCCTGTTCCTGTTCCCGATCCCCTGGTGGGGACGGTCGCTGATCGGCCCGGAACACTCCGCAGTCTCGGTTTTCACGGGCCAGGTCGTCCGTGACCTGTTCGGTGTCGCGGCCCTCGCGTCGATCGTCCTGCTCGGAACCTGGCTGGTGCGCCGCGTCGAACCGCGGTCACAGCGCGAAGATCCTTCGCAACCCGAGGTCGGGATGGGTACGCTCAGCCCGTGATGCTTGTCGCGGTGGCCGTCGCGGGCCTGGTCGCCGGGGTTGCGGGGCTGTCGATCGCCGTGGTCGCGCACAACCGGGTGAACCAGGTCGTCGACGAGTGCGGGGAAATGCTCAGGCGCCAGCTCCAGGTGGCCAGTGGGTCGGCGGACGAACGCGCGCTGCGCGATCTCGCCATCGTCCACTACGACGCCCTCAAGGAGATGTCCGGACACCGGTCGTTCTCCCTCGCGGTGATCAACGCCGTCGGGGACGGGATCGTGATCAGCTCGATCAACGGCCGTACCGAGACGCGGACCTACGCCAAGGCCGTCCAGGCCGGGCACCCGGTCGAGATGCTCTCCCCCGAGGAGAACCAGGCCCTGCGCGCGGCCCGCCTCGGCAAGGGACCCATCGTCTCGATGGACGATCCCCTGCCCGACTTCGGCAACAGCGACCGCACCACCCCCACCGCCAGCGCCTGACGCCGGGGGCCCGCACGCGGCGGGCAGTAGACTCGGATGTCACAACTCGCACGCATGCGAGGCGCATCACGCACACCAGCAACGCACGAGAACGCACGCACCCGGGAGACCCCGTGACCGCAGACGACAGGCCAGCGCGCTACGCCTACCTGGGTCCGCGGGGCACGTTCACCGAGGCCGCGCTGCTGACCCTCCCCGGCGCCGCCGACGCCGAGCATCTTCCGCTCGCGACCGTCCCGGCCGTCCTGGACGCCCTCCGCCGCGGCGAGGCCGACACCGCCGTCGTCGCCTTGGAGAACTCCGTCGAGGGCTCCGTCCCGACCACGCTGGACGAGCTCGCGACCGGCGAGCCCCTGCACATCGTCGGCGAGATCCATCTGCCGGTGTCGTTCGCGCTGCTCGTCCGTCCCGGGACGACCCTCGCCGACATCAAGACCGTCGCGTCCCACCCGATCGCGCAGCCGCAGTGCCGCCGCTGGCTGCTCGACAGCGTCCCGGACGCGGAATGGCGCGCCGCGACGTCCAACGCCGAGGCCGCCCAGCACGTCGCCGACGGCCACTACGACGCCGCCCTCGCGGGCTCGTTCGCCGCGCCGCGCTACGGCCTGTCCATCCTCGCGGAAGACATCCACGACGTCGCCGACGCCGTCACCCGGTTCGTCGTCCTGCACCGCCCATGCACCCCGCCCACCCCCACCGGCATGGACAAGACGACCGTCGTCGCGTTCATCGGCGAGGACCACCCGGGCGCCCTGCTGGAGATCCTCACCGAGTTCTCCGTCCGCGGCATCAACCTGACCCTGATCCAGTCGCGCCCCACCGGCACCGGCCTCGGTTCCTACC
>JBOHBY010001297.1:0-2575 GCA_050698635.1 Spirillospora sp. | reverse complement strand
CCCACGCCGCCCGGCCCCAGCAGCGTCACCAGCCGGGCCTCCGCCAGAGCGGCCAGCACGTCGGCGCGTTCGGCGTCACGGCCGACGAACGTCGTCGCGGACGCGGGCAACCCGACGACGCGCACCGGTTCGGGCCCCTCGGCGCGGGCGAGCTCCGCCAGCGCCCACCGGTCGGCCACGCCGTACTTGCGCAGCAGCGACGAAACGTGGCTCTCCACCGTCCGGACGGACACGTGCAGCCGGTTCGCGATCTGCGCGTTCGACAGCCGCGAGCCGAGCGCGGCGAGCACCTCGGCCTCCCGCCCGGATATCCGTTCCGCCACCGTCGGCCCCTTTCCGTGGCGGCATCCGTGATGTCCTGCGGGCGCCACGGATGACCCCGGCACCCCGCACGCCGGACGCTGGAGACACACCACCGGACCGGCACACGAGGAGCACAGCATGAACACCCTAACCGCGGCCTCCACCACGGATCTGGACGTATTGGTCAGCGCCGTCCGCGCCGCCGTGGCCCGTCCCGCGGACTGGCGCGGCACCGCGTCCAACGTCGCGGACGCGCTCCGCGAGAACATGCCCTCGCCCGAGCTGCTCACCCCGGGCCAGCTCGCCGGCGAACGCGGCACCTTCGGCAGCCACCGCCTGCACGTGGAGCCGGACGGCTCGTTCTCCATGGTCGCGATCGTCTGGCAGCCAGGTGCGCGGACGCGCATCCACGACCACGTGACTTGGTGCGTGTTCGGCGTCCTGACCGGCGTCGAGTACGAGGACCTCTACACGCTCTCCGAGGACGGCACGGCCCTCATCGAGGCCGGCAGCAACCGCACCCCGACCGGCGACGTCAGCGGCTTCGCCCCGCCCGGGGACATCCACCGCGTCCGCAACACCAGCGACAGCGTCGCCGTCTCCCTGCACATCTACGGCACCGACCTCAACCGCATCGGCTCCAGCGCCCGCCGCTACTACGACCTCCCCACCCACCCCTGACCGCTCCGGACACCGGCACGGGCGCGGGTGATCGGGAGGGGTCAGGCTGGGGGGAGGACGAGGGCGGTGGCGATGGCGGCCAGGCCCTCGCCGCGGCCGGTGAGGCCCAGGCCGTCGGTGGTGGTGGCGGAGATGGTGACGGGGGCGCCGCCGATGGCCTCGGTGAGGGTCTTCTCGACCTCGACGCGGCGTCTGCTGATCTTGGGGCGGTTGCCGATGATCTGGATGGCGACGTTGCCGATGGTGAAGCCCGCCTCGTCGACGCGGCGGGCGACCTCGCGCAGCAGGACGGTGCCGGACGCCCCCGACCAGCGGGGGTCGGCGGTACCGAAGACGGCGCCGACATCGCCGAGGCCGCAGGCCGACAGGAGGGCGTCGCAGGCGGCGTGGGCGGCGACGTCGCCGTCGGAGTGCCCGGCTAGGCCGTGGCCCTCGCCGGGCCATTCGAGCCCGGCGACCCACAGCGGGCGCGGGTCGGACGAGAACGGGTGGACGTCGGTACCGACGCCCACCCGTGGAAGCCGTGCGCTCAACTCGGCCGGCCGCTAGCTGGCCAGGACCTCGTCGAGCAGGGCCTCGGCCTTGTCCTCGTTGGTCTTCTCCGCGAGCGCGAGCTCACTGACCAGGATCTGCCGGGCCTTGGCGAGCATGCGCTTCTCGCCGGCCGACAGGCCGCGCTCCTTGTCGCGCCGCCACAGGTCGCGGACGACCTCGGCGACCTTGTTCACATCGCCGGAGGCGAGCTTCTCGAGGTTCGCCTTGTACCGGCGGGACCAGTTGGTGGGTTCTTCGGTGTAGGGTGCGCGCAGCACCTCGAACACCTTCTCCAGACCCTCCTGGCCGACGACGTCGCGGACACCCACGTCCTCGACGTTCTCGACCGGGACCTGCACTGTCAGGTCGCCCTTGTCGACCTTCAAGACCAGATAGGTCTTTTCCTCACCTTTGATGGTGCGAGTCTCGATGGCCTCGATCCGAGCAGCCCCATGGTGGGGGTAGACGACGGTGTCGCCGACCTGGAAAGTCATGTGACAAGTACCCCTTCCGCTAGAACCAGGGTACCACGGAAACGAGCGTGGCTGAACCGACCTTCCAGACAAATGCGCAGGTCAAGCTGCATATTGGGGTATTGACAAAGGCCGTTAATGGTGCATCTTCGTTCAGTTCCCCATACTCAGCGTAGCCGCTGAACCACCCCGATCCCGCCGGGCCGCCATTACCGGTCAGGGGGTCCCGGTTACAAGCATCCCCCCTGCCCGCCGCCCAGATGCGTTCCATACTGGAGGTGAACATGCCGGGCGGTCAGGGTGCGAAGCGCCCGGAAGGGTGCGAATTGCCCGGCGGCGGCCCGGCCGGTCCCGCGGCCCCGCCGGACGACGCGGACCGACGTGGACCGACGCGGGACGACGCGAGGCGCGGCGCTCGGCCAGACCGGAGCGTCCCGGCGAGCCAGGACGGAGGTGCGGCGTGCGGCCGGACGGCGGCGGCGACGACCCGGAGCCCGACGACTACGGGCTTCCGCGCGTTGACGTCGTCGTGCCCGATGACGCCCGCGAGCTCGAACGCGACGTCCTGGCCTACCGGCGCGAGG
>JBOHBY010001296.1:0-4409 GCA_050698635.1 Spirillospora sp. | reverse complement strand
GGCACGTCCGTCCGCCCGTCACCGGACGCGCCCGCGCCACCACCGCCCATGTTCGCCCGGTACAGGCCGAGGCCGTTGCGAGCGTCGGCGGGCAGCGTGGCCGCCGGGTGGCCCGATCGCGGGTCGGCCCCCTCCCGGATCCTCATCAGGCGCGGGAACCCGGCCGCGAGCAGGCGCGCCGCGACCTCACCGACCCGCGGCGCCATCAGCACCGGCATGTAGACGCTGCGCCGCGCCTGGTCGAGGACCTCGGCGACGCCGCGCGGCCCGGACCTCATCGCCTCCCCGGCCCAGCGCGCCATATGCCGCCGGTCCGGGCCGGAGATCGACGTGAACGACGCGATGCGGGCCCGGAGCCGGTCACCGATGACGGCCTCCCAGCCCTGCACCGAGCCCCAGTCGTGCCCGACCAGGTGGACGGGCTCGTCGGCGCCGACACCGTCCAGGACGGCCTCAAGATCGCCCATCAGCGCGTCCAGCCCGTAGTCGAGCGGGTCGGACGGGCTACCGGACGCCCCCGCCCCGCGCACGTCGTACACGACGACACGGAACCGTCCGGCGAGCCCTTCGGCCACCTCGTCCCACATCGCGCTGGTGTCCGGATAGCCGTGGACGAGGACGACCGTCGGCCGCCTCTCCTCACCCCGAACCCGCACCGCCAGCTCGATGTCGCCCGACCTCACCCGCTGCTCTCGCATGAACCCCGCCTGCCCGTCGCCCTCGCCGACGCCGTCGTCCGTCGTCCGTCGTTCGTCGTTCGTTGCGCTCGTTTCTCGTGAAACTACGCCCCTGCGACGGGCCGTCCAATACGGCTACCGGACGGGCTGGCGCAGGATCGTGCGCATCTTCTCCGGGTCGGTCTCGCTCGGATCGGACAGATAGATCTCGTGATGCAGACCGTTTGGTTCCAGCCGCTCGTCCTTCATCAGCGCATACATGCGGTCGAGGGACGCGGGCTCGTCCGCGTACGCCCCGTGATGGAGAATCTGTAGGCATCGTCCGTCCGCGTACGTCACGTGCTGGACGCGCCCAGCGGCAGGCACCTTCGACCGCACTTCCTCACGGGCCTGGTCGACGGACTTGGTGTCGTCCAGGAGACGAAGGAACAGATGCCACCACCACTGGTCGCGGGGCACGTCGAACGGTGAGCGCTCGTCCTCGACCCACCAGCGTCCCTCCAGCGGAACCATCGGCGCACCAAGCGCACCCGTGACCGCGTACAGCGCACCGACACTCTCGCCGTAGGCGACACCGCCCGGCTCACCACGACCCGTAACGGCCAGCCCCGACACAGACTCGTGCTCCACCAACTCGGGTTCTTCGCTCGCCTCGTACCAGCTCACTGGGAATCCTCCACTCGGATCTGCACCCGCGTCTCCAGGTGCTCGGGCGGCGTGGTCGCGGGGTCGTTGAGGTACACCTCGCGGACGGGCCCGGCGGGCGTGTGCCCGTAGTCGCCGAACCACGCGAGCACGCCATGGACCGTGAGCGGAATCTCCTCGTACGGGCCGACATGGACGGCCGACGCGAACGCGCCACCGGGCAGGAGGTCGTCGCCGTCCGCCGCCTGGACGGTCACGCGGACGTCGAACTCCTCGGCCATGTCCAGCGGGAACAACCCGATGAGCAGGCCGTCCGGTGACATCCGGGGCAGCAGCCGGGCCACGCAGGCGCCGGTCGCGTCCGGGACCGTCGACAGGGTCGCCGGCTCCCGCGCCGTGAACACCCGCCGCGCCGGCTCCCGGACGATCGACACCTCCGTCTCCGGCAGCCCTTCGGCGACCACGCGGTCCAGGAGCCGCAGGCCGCGCCGCCGCCGGGCGACATCGGCCTCGATCCGGTCGCGCGCCTCCTTCAGGGCGTCGCCCTCGTCCCCGGACAGGACGCGCGCCACGGCCGGCAGCGGGACGTCCATCGCCCGCAGCAGGCCGATCACCAGCGCGTCCCGCGCCTGGCCGCGCCGATAGTAGCGGTAGCCGGACGCCGGGTCCGTCCACGCCGGGGCGAGCAGCCCGAGGTCGTCGTAGTGCCGCAGCTGCTTGACGCTCAGTCGGCACAGCCGCGCGAACCGTCCGATCGGCAGGAGATCATCGCTCACGGGCACCACCCTGACCCCTCCCACAGTGGGAGAGTCCAGCGCGCGGCCCCGTCATCCGATTCAGGACGGACCCGTTCAGGACGGACGCGCCTGCAACCCGGTGCAGTTGCGCAGCCCGTTCCAACGGTTGAGCGCCGATTTCGCCGCGGCGCCCTTCAACGGGATCGGAAGGCCGCCGGAGATCCTGGCGGGCGCCCACTTGTCCTTGACGACTTTGCCGTTCTGCACCTTCAGGAGCAGCACCCCGGACTCGGCCGTCTTGCCGCTCGCGGAGTAGAACACGAAGTTGCCCATGCCGTAGTGGACGTACGAGCCGCTCATGTAGCCGCCGCCCAGCGGAATGTGCGCGTGCCCACCGACGACGATGTCAGCGCCCGCCGCGACGAGCTGCTTGGCGAGTTCCTGCTGGCGCGGCAGCGGGCAAGGCTGAAGTTCCGCGCCCCAGTGCAGGTGGACGATGACGACGTCCGAGCCTTTGCGCGCTTCCTTCACGGCCTGCACCATCCGGGGAACGTCCTTGGCCGACGCAAGACCGCCCTTGGTGTCGGTGGCCGTCCACGCTTGGATCAGGTTGTCGTCCAGTACCTGGGTCGCTCCGACGATGGCTAGCTTGTTGCCCTTCACTGTGGTGCGGTACGGACGGAACGCCGCGTCCGCGTTCTTGCCGATTCCGACGACCGGGAACCCGCTGCGTTTGATGGCGGCCAGGGAGTCGCGGAGCCCGCTCTCCATGAAGTCCATGCCGTGGTTGTTGGCCATGGACACGACGTCCACGCCAGAGCCCTGCAACGCCTTGAACGCGGACGGCGGCGCACGGAACGTGAACGACTTGGGCGCCGGCGTCCCACCCGTGGTGATCGCCGTCTCCAGGTTGACCATGGCGAAGTCGGCAGCACGCAACTGCTTCGCGACCGGCCCGAGCGCGTTCTGGGGATTGCCAAGCCTTGACCGCAACTGGCCCTCGAAGTGCGTGTCGCCCCCGAACGCCAGAATGATCGGCTCCTTGGCAGGCGCCGCCGACCGCGACCCCCCGGTCGAGCCCTTACCGCCACGCGACGAAGTCGACCCCTCCGCACCGGTGCCGCCCGAACCACCCGAGCCGCCGCACGCCGCCGCGGTCAGCACCATCGTCCCGGCCACGGCCGCCGCGGCGACCGCCTTCCCCCGCGTGCCCATCGCCGCACCTCCACCCCGGCCCGCCACGGACCTCCACCATCAGACACCCCAGCATCCCACGCCCCACAAGCACCCCAACGAGAGAGGTAGATGGCGGGGCGGCCGCACTCAACGCCGTCCCCACACCCGGCCCCTTCCCGAGCACGGCCGCTTGCCGACCACCGGCAATGCTGCGCCGATAGGCTCTGGCCAGGTACAGGACCGACCCCGAGGAGCCGAGCATGCCCCTCCCCGTGTGGGCGACAGACCCCTCAAGCCTCCTCATCACCGAGGAGGAATACGAGGCCCTGCCAGAAGACGTGTGCAAGTCCATCGAGGTCGTGGACGGCAGCGTCGTCTTCTGCGAGTCCCCCGCCTATGAGCATCAGATTATTTCCTACAACCTGACGACCGCGCTGCGGGCCGCTCGTCCGCCGGATCCCTGCATCAGCGTGGTCCAAGACTTTGACATGCGCTACCGGTATTCCAATCCCCATGCCAGCCGGCAGAAGGACAAAAAGCGGTTTACCATGCGGCGACCCGACATCAGCGTCCTGCACTGCATCGAGCGTGGCGCGAAACTCTGGTCGGACGACGTCATCACCGCCGTCGAGATCACGTCCTCCGACGACGACAGCGACTTCACCGACAAGCGCGCCGAGTACGCGCTCCAGCGCATCCCCGCATACTTGATCGTCGTTATGGACGACGGCCAGATCGGAGCCGTCGAAGAGCACCGGCTCGACTGGAGCGGCCGGAACTACCAACTGGTGGCCGTGCATCGCGGGACATTGGAAACAGAGCTTCCGGAAGGCATGAAGCTGAATGTGGCCTTCTCCGAACTGGAACTCACCTGAAGTCCCCATGGACGGCGGAACCTCGGAATCACCGTCGAGACCATGGCACCGGTACGCCGACCGCGTGGTTTAGGGCCTACCGGGTGCAGGTACGTATGACTGGCCGCGGGTGAACGCGGAAGGCTAGTGTCCGACAGGCGTCCCCAGCACACACGGCCGCGGAGGAGGGGCATGAATCGCAGGGCGAACATCTTCCGGCGCATGTCCCGGCCGCAGGGGGCGGCGCGGCTGGCCGACGCGACCGAAGGGCTGGAGCAGGCCCGGGGCCTCGACCGTGTCATCCGCGTCCTGTCCACGGC
>JBOHBY010001295.1:0-4232 GCA_050698635.1 Spirillospora sp. | reverse complement strand
CCTCGCCGGCGAGCCCCTCCCAGCGGCGGTCGGCGCCGGGCTCGTCGAGCGCGTCGAGCCGGTCGCGCAGGCCGCCGGCCGGATCGGTGACGTCGGGGACCGGCGAGGAGATCTTCGCGACCGTCTCCGCCCGGATCTCGCGGGCCTTCTGGAGCGTCGCGTCGACGGACGCGAGCGCGGCGCGGGCGCGGGCCAGCCCCTCGCGAAACTCCAGCCCGGCGCTGGTCTGCTCGTCGAACGCGCAGATCAACGCCTCGACGAACGGTTCCTTGTTGTCGATCCTGACCTTGCGGTCGGCGGCCGAGTCGAAGACGCGGCGCGGCCTGATGACCTCCCGGTGGAAGTGCGCCGAGGCGATGTAGGCCAGGTCGCAGGACGTCTCGCGCAGCGCGCTCTTCAGCTGGGGCGCGTCCAGGAGCCGGAAGACCTCGTTGACCGCCGTGCCGACGACGCCGTTCGGATCGTGGTGGACGTAGCCCGCGTGCAGCGCGACGCGCAGCCGCAGCCGGGTGTCGGCAGCCGCGGCCTGGTTGTAGCGGCGCAGCTCGCTGGCCAGGTGGAACGGCAACGGCACGACCAGCCTGGCCTGCGGGCCCTCGGTCGGGACGAGGAAGAACGCCCCGTCCCCGCGATCTTCGTGGTAGCGGTCGCCGGACCGGATCCCGGCCCGGCCGAAGGCCCGTTCGAGCAGCTCGTAGAGGCCTTCGCGCATGTCGGCCCGCTGCGAGTCGTTGAGCACCGAGCGGCCGAACTTCTCGATGTCGACGCAGACGATCGCTCTGTGGACCCTCCGGTGGGAGTGTGCGGGAGAGCTCATGGGTGGACTCCACGGCGGCGCGGGGCGTGGGGATCGTGGACGCTCCGCTCCCCACGGTGCGCCCCTGTCAAGGTCACCGTTTATGCTATACGTCAAGCGGCCACGTTTAGTGAGTAATTTGCCCGGTACCGTGCAGGTACCTTGCACATATGCTCGCCGAACCCGCGCCCGCGCTGAGCGATCTCGCGCTGGGACTCGTCGTGGTGGCGCTCGCCGCCCGGCTCGGACGCTCGTCCACGGCCCACCGGCACTGGCGCACGTCCTTCTGGTGGGCGGGGATGGCGGCGCTGGCCGGATTCGTCCACCACGGGTTCGTGAAGTACTCCGATCGGTGGGAGGAGCCGAGCTGGGCGATCATCAGCGCGATGGTCGTCATCGCGGTGTCGTACCTGCTGGCCGCGACCGTCGCCGAGGTGCTCGGCCCGCGCCACCACAAGACGTTCTGGATGCTGCGCTCGGTCGGGATCGTGGCCTACGCCTGCCTGGCGGTCACCGGGCACGCGGGCGTCACCGCGCTGCTGGCCTGCGAGAGCCTGACGATGGTCAGCATCCTGATCCTGTGGGGCGTGGCGGCCAGGCGGCGCAACCCGATGGCCGGGCCGATGATCGTCGCCCTGGCCGCCAGCGGCGCGGCCGCCGGGACCAAGGCGCTCGACCCGGACGTCACCGAACGCGTCGCGCTCGACCCGACCTCCGTCTACCACCTCGCCCAGATCGCGGGCATGGTGCTGCTCTACCTGGCCGTCAGCTCCCCGCGCCGCCCGGACCCCGAACCGCACCCCGCCACCGGATGAGTCGTCTACCGGAGGGCCGGTTACCGGAGGGCGGCGACCAAAGCGTCGCTGTGCGAGCACCAGACCTGGCGGGCCTCGGCGAAGCCCTGTTCGCGCAGGGCGTCCAGGTGCCATCGGGTAGTGGTGGGACGGTCGGCCCGGTGGGCACCGTCGGGGGTGCGGGGGTCGCCGAGCAGCTCGAACCGGCGGCGGGCGGGCTCGGCGAGGACGGGATCGGCGGCGATCTTCGTCCACCAGTTCGGCCAGTCGAGGGCGCCCGCGGCCTGTTCGCGTTCCTGGCGGGCGGCGTGGAACGCCTCGGCCGCCGCGTTGAGGCGCGGCGTCGACTCGTCGGTCATGTGGTCGGCGTTCAGGAAGACGCCGCCGTCCCTGAGCACGCCGTGGACGTCCCCGTACAGGACGCGGAGCGGTTCGGTGTCCAGCCAGTGCAGGGCCGTGGCGGTGAGGACGGCGTCGTACGCGCGATACGGCAGGGCGTCGCGCCAGGACGGGTCGGTCAGGTTCGCGGTCACCAGCTCCACCCGGTCGTCGCCGTCGAAGTGGCCGCGGGCGATGGTGAGCAGCGCCGGGTCGATGTCGACGCCCGTGGCGCGGGCGCCGGGGAAGCGCTTCAGCAGCCGGTCGGTGATCGTTCCCGTCCCGCAGGCGAGGTCGAGGACCTTCGGCTCGGGCCCGGCGACCGCCTCGACCGTGTCGAGCATGACGCGGAAGCGCTCCTCGCGGTCGGGCATGTACCACTCCTGCTGGCGGTCCCAGGTTTCCTGCCATGCCTGCCAGGTGGCCGTATCCGTCATGGGTCGCTCACTCCTTCTCTGGTCGCGCCTTCTCTAGTCGCGCCTTCTCTTGTCGCGCCGCCCGGATCAGCAGGCGGGTCGTGTCGGACTCGGGTGTTTCGAGGACGCTGTCGACGTCGCCGTGATCGACGACGCGGCCGCCGTCGAGGACGGCGAGCTCGTCCGCGACGCGGGCGAGGAGGGCCAGGTCGTGGCCGATCCACAGGACGCACGTGCCGTCCGCGCGCAGCCGCGCGATCTCGTCCAGGACGAGGCCGGTCGCGGTCTCGTCGAGCGCGGTGGTGATCTCGTCGCAGACCAGGACGTCGGGACGGGCCAGCGCGGCGCGCACGAACGCGGCCCGTTGAAGCTCCCCACCGGACAGCGCGGCTGGGCGACGACCGGCGGTCTCCGCGTCGACGCCCAGGCGGGCGAGGAGGTCGGTCGCCTCAGCGGCGGCCTTTTCCGGGGTCGCTCCGCGGAGCTTCACGGCGGTTCTGGCCACCTGGTCCAGGACGGTGCGGCGTTCGTCGAACGAGCCACGGACTTCCTGCCACACGTACTGGACGCGGCGCTTCTGCGTACGGTCACGGCGGCGGAGTGGGGGCAGGGGTGTCGTCCCGTCCAGGAGAACGTTTCCTCGGTGCCGTTCGTGAAGGCCCGCTATGCATCGGGCCAGGGTGGTCTTGCCTCCGCCAGAGGGCCCGGCGACACCCAGGCAACCGCCGGTGGGGAGCGACAGGGAGACGTCGTGCAGGACCTCGCCTCGTCCTCCGGCGCGCAGCCAGGCGGTCAGGTTTCGGAGTTCCAGGCGCGCTGGTGCGTCTGGCGTGGGCTTGCGTAGGCGAGTGGGAGCGGACGGGGTTGGCAGGACGTCCTGGGGTGGGCCCTGTTCGGTGACACGGCCGCCGTCCAGCATGACGACATGGTCGGCCAGGGCTCTGACAATTTCGTGGTCATGGCTGAGCAGCAGGAGTGCCATACCGTCGCGGGCCAGCGTGGCGAGTTCCTGGACGAGCCGCATGCGGGTCACGGTGTCCAGGCCGGTGCTGGGCTCGTCCAGGATGAGGGCTTTCGGCCCGCAGGCGAGGACTTGCGCAAGAGCGACGCGTTGCCGCTGCCCGCCTGAGAACTGGTGCGGGAACCGGCGCAGCACGGATCTCTCCGGCGACAGCTGGGCCTTGCTGACCGCGCCGGTCACCGTCACGGTCGTCGTCGCGCCGTGCAGCCGCACCAGTTCCTTGATGACCGCGCCAGTGCGGCGTGCTGGGTTGAGGGCGTTGCCCGGATGTTGCGGCAGGTAGGCGATCGTCCCGCCGCGTAGCCCGGCGGCCTCGGGGGTGACGCCCTGCTCGTCCACGACGGGGACGCCCGCGACCTTGACCGTCCCGCGCAGTTCCACGCCCGGCGCCGCCTCACCGAGGAGCGCGAGCGCGGTGGTCGTCTTGCCGCTGCCGGACGGCCCGACGAGCGCGGTCACCCCACCGGCCCGCACACCGAGGTCGACCCCGCGAAGCAGCTCGGACGCGCCGACGCGCGCCGTCAGCCCGTGTGCCTCGATCATGGCGCCCTGTCCTTCCGGGGGACGCCGCCGATGAGCCGGTCGGCCAGGAGGTTCAGCCCGACGGTGAACATCACGAGCATCGCGCCGGGCGCGCACACCGCCCAGGGCTGGATGAGCAGGGCCTCGCGGCTCGCGGCGATCGCGACGCCCCAGTCGGGCGAGTTCGGGTCGAGGCCGAGGCCGAGGAAGTTGGCGGCGGCGACGGTGAACACGGCGAGCGAGACGCGGGTTCCGGCGTCGGCGGCGGCGACGGGCAGGACGGTCCGTCCGACATAGCCGAACAG
>JBOHBY010001294.1:0-2736 GCA_050698635.1 Spirillospora sp. | reverse complement strand
GTGGGGGGACGACCCCCCACACCCCCCGGAAGGGCCTTTGCGCCCGGCTCGGCGGGAGCGCGGGCCGGATGGGCGGACGGAACGCGCTGCGCGACCCCCGGCAGACGGCGGCGACGGCGTCCGCGCTGATGATCGGGCTCGCGCTGATCGCGACGGTGTCGGTGATCGTCCAGTCGATGGCGTCGTCGGTGGACCGGCAGCTCGACGCGGGCCTCACCGCCGACTACCAGGTCACCGGCCGGAGCCAGATCACGCCGGTCGCGGCGGAGGCGGCGGGCGCGGTGGCACGCGTGGACGGCGTACGCTCGGCGATCCCGATCAGGACGGCACGCTTCGAGCTGGACGGCTCCGTACGAACGGCAACCGCGGGCTCCCCCAGCGAACTACTAGGCCACTTCCGCCTCCCACTCCAGCAAGGAACCCCGTCAGTGCATGGCGACGAGTTGCTCGTAGGCCGCAGCGTCGCGAAAACACAAAACTGGACGATCGGGACCACCATCCCAGGCCGCTACCAGGACGGAACACGGCGCACCTTCCGCATCGCCGGGATCTACGCCGACCGGCCGTCGGTCACCCCGTCCGCACCGTCCATGATCATCGACTGGGCGGGCTACCGGACCCGCGACCCCGACGCCCCGATCGACCGCATCGAGATCAACACCGCGACCACCGGCCGGACGGCGCTGGAGACGGCCCTCGCCCCCTGGCCGAACCTGGAGCTGAAAGACCGCGCCCAGGTAAAGGACGACGCCGCAGGCGACATCGACCTGTTCCTCAACCTCGTCCTCGGCCTGCTGGTGCTGTCGGTCCTGGTCGCGGCGCTCGGCATCGTCAACACGCTCGCGCTCGCCGTCTCCGAGCGGACGCGGGAGATCGGCCTGCTCCGCGCGGTCGGCATGCAGCGCCGCCAACTCCGCCGGATGATCCGCTACGAGGCGGTCGTGGTGTCGCTGTTCGGCGCGGTGGCCGGGGTCGGGACGGGCGTCGTGCTCGGGATCGTCCTGCAGCGGGTGATGGCCGGCGGCGACGGCGGCATGGAGGTCCTCGCGATCCCCTACGGGCGGCTGGCGGTGTGCGTCGTGGCGGCGGCAGTGATCGGCGTCGTCGCCGCCGTGTGGCCCGCGCGCCGCGCCGCCCGCATGAACGTCCTCCAGGCGATCGCCACCGAGTAGCTCAGGCGGCCATCCGGACGCAGCGGTCGGGGACGGCGTCGTGCAGCGCACTCAGCCCCCGGACGATCAGCGGATGGCTGCGGCTGCCGCGCCGCACGCAGGTCAGGACGCGCCGCTTCGGGACACCGTCGCCGGTCAGCGGGACCCGGACGACCGGCTGGTCCGACGGCCCGCCCGCCAGCCGCGGCACCAGCGACACGCCGAGGCCGTTGGCGACGAGCGCCCAGATCACCGACCAGGTGTTGGCGTGGTGCGCGATGCGGGGCGTGAACCCGGCGGCGGCGCAGTACGCCATGACCTGCTGGTGGTGGGCGCAGGCTTCGGGCGCGACGCTGATCCACGCCTCGCACGCCGCGTCCTCCAGGGAGACCCCGGCGCGCAGGGCGAGCGGGTGGCCGGTGGGGACGATCAGGTCGAGGGCCTCCTCCAGCAGCGGCTCCCGGTCGAAGCGCGGGTCGCCGGGCGGCGGCGCGTCCGGGATGGGCTCGATGACGGCGATGTCGGTCTCGCCCGCGGCGAGCAGGCCCATGGCGACGTCGGTGTCGCATTCTCTGATCTCGATCGTGAGGCCGGGGTCCTCGCGGCGCAGCGCGCCCGCGGCCGGGGCGATCAGCCCGCCGACCGCCGTCGTGAACCCGGACATCCGGAGCGGCCCGGCGACCCCGGCGCGGTGCGACTCCAGGTCGGCGAGGGTCTCCTCCCAGCGGGCGAGCAGCCCGTCGGCGTGCCCGATCAGCAGGTGCGCGGCCGGGGTGAGCTTGACCTTGCGGCCCTGCGGCTCCAGCAGCGGCACCTTCAGCTCCCGCGCCAACTCGCGCAGGTGGTGCGAGACCGCCGACGGGGTGAGGTGCATCGCCTCCGCCGCCGAGGTGACCGTCCCGTACTGGTGGACGAGCCTGAGCATGTGCAGCCGCCGCAGATCAATCATGCAACCATATTGCACGATCCGGTGCGGAAATCTGAAATAGACGGAAACGTTCTCCCGGTTGCAGACTTGCGGGCATGGATCAGAACACGACACTCTCCCGGCATCTCACCAGCGACGGCATCGTGGTCTGGACCCGCTGCGCCTGCGGACGGCTGCGGATGGACCTCGTCCCCACCGGCGGCGGCCGGGGCCTCGTCGCCGGCCCCTGCCCGCACTGCGCGCGCGTCGCCACGCCCCAGGGGTGACCCTCCTACCGGCCTACCGGTCGCGGAGCGCCGCCGCCTTGGCGGCCAGATCGCGGACGCGGTCCCAGTCACCGGCGCGGACGGCGTCCGCCGGAGTGATCCAGGACCCGCCGACACAGCCGACGTTCTCCAGCGCGAGATAGTCGGCGGCGTTCCCCGGCCCGACCCCACCTGTCGGGCAGAACCGGAGCTGCGGCAGCGGCCCGTACAGCGACTTCAGATGACCGATCCCGCCCGCCGCCTCGGCGGGGAAGAACTTCATCGCGGTGATCCCGTCCTCCAGCAGGGCGAGCGCCTCGGACGCGGTCGCGACGCCCGGCAGGAACGGCAGCCCGGTCGCGACCATCGCGGCCTGGAGCCGGGACGTGCAGCCGGGGCTGACCAGGAACCG
>JBOHBY010001293.1:0-1604 GCA_050698635.1 Spirillospora sp. | reverse complement strand
GCCAACGTCTCCCTGGTCCCTTCGGTGATCGCCGTGTTCCGCGAGCGTCATCCCGGCGTCGAGTTCGCGCTGACGCTCGGCCACCGGACAGACGAGACGCTCGCCGCCGTGCGCGCGGGCGAGATCGACCTCGCCCTGATGGCCGAGTGGGGCCCAGGCCACCCCGGGGACGCGAACGGGCTGGACGTGTCGCCGCTGCTCGACGACCGGCTCCACCTCGCCCTGGGACGCGACCACCGGCTGGCCGGGACGCGGCGGATCCGGCTGGCCGACCTGGCGGACGAGACCTGGATCGACGGCGCCCACCCCGACTGCTGCGGCCCGCTCGACCGCTTCCACGAGGCCGCCGGGTTCCGGCCCAGGATCGGCTTCCACTGCGACGACTGGCACGGCAAGCAGGCGCTGGTCGCCTCGGGCGCGGGCATCATGCTCTTCCCCGAACTCGCGCGACCGCGGGCACGCGACGACATCGTGCTCCGGCCGACCGTCCCGGCGTTGCCCGCCCGGCGCGTCCTGGCGGTCACCGGCGCGCCGCCCCATCGTCCGCCCACAGCGGACCGCATGCTCGACCTGCTCCACCAGGCCACCGCGCCCCAACGGCGCCCTTCAGCGGACGTTCACGCGGGTACCTCGGTGCGCTGGCGGTAGGTGAGCGGGCTGACGCCGTAGTGGCGTTTGAAGGCGGTGCTGAACGTGAACGGGCTGGTGTAGCCGATGTCCGCCGCCACGCGGGACACCGGCAGGTCTTCGGCGCGCAGCCGGTCGGCGGCGACGGCCAGGCGCCACGACGTCAGGTAGGCCATCGGGGGCTCACCGACCACCGCCGCGAACCGGCGCGAGAAACCGGCGCGGGACATCCCGACCCGCCGCGCCAGGGACTCGACCGTCCACGGCTCGGCCGTCTGGTCGTGCATCAGGTCGAGCGCGGCACCGACGACGGGGTCGGCGCCCGCGCGGAGCCAGCCAGGCGGGTCGGCGGACGGCGACTCGGCCCACTGCCGTATCGCGGCGACCGTGAGGCAGTCGAGCAGCCGGTCGAGCAGGCTCGCCTGCCCGATCCCCACCCCGCGGATCTCGCCGGTGAGCAGCTCGACGAGCCCCGGATGGTGCTCGGCGGCCCGCACCAGCAGCGCGGACGGAAGCGTCCTGATGAGCCGGGAGGCGACCTCGCTCACGCTCGGGTAGGTGCCGACGAGCATCGTGTCGCGTCCCTCGGCGGCGTTCCCCCAGGTGCGCACCCCACGGAACGTCGGAAGGTCCAGCGTCGCACCCGCCGGGGTCTCGCACCGTCCGCCCGGATGGATCACGGCCTGCGGCGGACGCCCGGCGTCGTCGGCGAACAGGTAGGGGTCGGGCCTGGCGATCAGCAGCAGGTCACCGGGCCCCAGCCACACCGGGTCGCCGTCGTCGGGCGCGTAGCAGGCCGACCCGCCCGTCATGGCCACGACCGCCAGCGGCGCCTCGTCCTGCACCCGGACGGCCCAGGGCGGCGTCATCGTCACGCGAAGCAGGAACGCCCCCCGCGCGCGGGGCGCGTCCAGCAGTGCCGTCAGCGCGTCCACCCGTCCCACGTTAGACGAATTCACATGGATACGCGTCACGGA
>JBOHBY010001292.1:0-2138 GCA_050698635.1 Spirillospora sp. | reverse complement strand
GGCCGAACGCTGCCGTGACCTGCCGAACGTCCGCTGCGTGACGGGTGACTTCCCGCGGGCGCGCCCGCCGCGCGGCCCGTTCCACCTGGCGGGGAACATCCCCTACGCGGTCACGTCCCAGATCGTGGGGTGGGCGCTGGACGCGCCCGGGCTGGTGTCGGCGACGCTGGTGACGCAGCTGGAGTACGCGCGCAAGCGCACCGGCGACTACGGGCGGTGGAGCCGTCTGACGGTGCGGACGTGGCCGGTGTTCTCCTGGCGGCTGGGCGAGCGTGTTCCGGCGGGGCGGTTCCGTCCGGTCCCGCGCGTGGACTCGGCGGTGCTGCGCCTGGACCGCCGGCCCCGGCCGCTACTGCCGCCCGGGGAGATGGACGCCTACGTCTCCTGCGTGGATCTGGGGTTCACCGGTGTCGGCGGGACCGTCCGCGCGTCGCTGCGGCGGGGGTACCCGGCGGCGCGGGTGGACGCGGCATTGCGCGTGGCCGGAGTGCCGCGGGACACGGTGGTCGCGTTCGTCCACCCGGACCAGTGGGTGGCGCTGGCGCGCGTCCTGCGCCACCCGGCCGGGCGCCGGCGTCAGAACGGGTAGGTGGCGATCTGGTCGCGGACGGTGACCCACTGCGTCTCGGTGAACGCCTCGATGTTGGCGTCGGGCCCGCCGAACCGCGACCCGTTCCCGGACGCGGCGACCCCGCCGAACGGGACGACCGGCGCGGCGGGCCCGCCGAAAACCCGTTGCGGCCAGGGCGGGCGCCGGGGCACGCTGGAGATCACGCGGACGCCGGAACGCCCGGTGCCCCCGCCCGCGAGAGCGGGACTTTCCGCGTCGTCGACGTTCCCCCCTTTCTCTTCACGACTCCGTAGCTCAGTGGTCAGAGCACCGGCCCGTCACGCCGGACGCCGTGGGTTCGAATCCCATCGGGGTCGCGGCCCCGCCCCCGCCGTCACCCTGGGGGCGGGGTCCCGCTCCCCGTAGCTCAGCGGACAGAGCACCGGCCTCCGAAGCCGGAAGCGCAGGTTCGATCCCTGCCGGGGAGACCACCCGCCCACCCCTGGGGGTCAGGGGGGCGGGAGGACGGCGGCGACGCAGTCCAGGACGCGGTCCAGGCCGTAGCTGAACCGTTCGCCGGGCGTCATGTGCGGCACCCGCGCGTCGAAGACGACCCGTTCGAACATCGGGTACGCGCCGGTGTCGAGCAGCTCACGGACCCAGGGGCCGCTCTGGGTCATCCAGCGTTCGGGTGTCATCCCGCTGCGCTCGCTCTCGCGCGCCCACTCGATCTCGACGCGCACGACCCGTTCGACGTAGCCGTTCAGCATGTCCAGCAGGGTGAACATGTGGTCGATGGGGATGCCGACGTCCAGGGCGCCGAACGCGAACTCCGCCAGCCGCAGCCGGTTGGGGCCCGGGACGGCGCGCGGCCGGTGCATGGTCGCCAGCCAGGGGTGGGCCCGCCACACCGCGCGGGTCCGCTCGGCGAGCAGGGTCAGGTCGGCGCGCCAGTCCCCGGACGGGTGTTCGGGCACGTCCATCTCGGCCAGGACGTGGTCGGCCATGAGGTCCAGCAGGTTGTCGCGGGAGGGGACGTAGCGGTACAGCGACATCGCGCCGGTGCCGAGGTCGGCGGCGATGCGGCGCATGGACGCGGCGTCCAGCCCGTCGGCGTCGGCGATGCGGATCGCGGCCTCGGTGATCTGGGCGCGGCTGTAGGCGGGGCGGGGGCCGCGGCCCTGCCGCTCCGGGATCGACCAGATGCTCACGAACTCGCCGCCCGTCGTCACCGGACCCCCTCACGCACTCTCGGCCGCTTCCCGAAGCATCCTAGTTGCGTACGACGTACCCAGTTGTCTACGCTGACGACCATCAGTTGCGTACATCGTACTCAGTACTCGGATTGCCGTGGAGGCCCTCGTGACCGACGAACCGATCGTGGTCGCCGAGGCGCTGCGCAAGCGCTTCGGCGGCACCCAGGCCCTGGACGGCCTCGACCTCGCCGTCCCCGCCGGGACCGTCTGCGGGGTCCTCGGCCCCAACGGGGCGGGCAAGACCACCGCCGTGCGGATCCTCGCGACCCTCGCCGACGCCGACTCCGGCACCGCCCGCATCGCCGGGTACGACGTCGCGCGCCGCCCCGACC
>JBOHBY010001291.1:0-2268 GCA_050698635.1 Spirillospora sp. | reverse complement strand
CCGTCTCCACCTCGCAAGGGCGATTAGCTCAGTGGGAGAGCGCTACCTTGACACGGTAGAGGCCACTGGTTCAATCCCAGTATCGCCCACCACAAACCCCCAGGTCAGACCGCAAGCACCGGCTTGGGCCCTTTTGTCCGGACTACCCGACCCTGGGTAGTGGCCACCTGAGAGCACGATGCTCCCGGGCCTTCAGCCTGCTGCCGCCCATCAGAGCAGCGCCCAGCTGGCAGCGCCCCGAACGCACCCGCCTGACCAGCCGGTGACCGGAGGACGGCGCTCGACCGTGCATCGCCCAACGCGGTCTCCTTGCCGGACGGCGCCTTAGTCGGGGCGACATATTTAGGTTAGCCTTGCCTCAATTCTCGACTGCGGAGGCTCTGTGGACACGAACCAGGTCGGGACCGTCGCCGCCGGGCAGGCTGCCAAGGAGGCACTGGAGCCATTGTTCCGTCGGCTGAGAGCGACCGCCGACGGCAACGGATTCCCCTTGGGGGTGCCGCCGGATCTGTGCGCCGCCGGGGAGGGCTGGTTCCCCGTGGCCGAGCTCTCGGCCCGGCCGTACGACAGGCTTCGCGCGCTGGTCGGCGAGTCGGAACGACGCTGGTCCGCGCCCCCGCACGTCGCGGCCGCGCTGTGGTGGAAGAGCTTCTCCTATTGGGCCGCGCTGCCGGTCGCGATGGGCTGGGCCCTCAACCGGCGGGTGCCGCTGTTCACAACGGGCACCACCATGGTGAGCACCCCGGCGGAGGAGCCCGGCATGCTGATCGGGGCGAGTGAGCTGCGCGTCGCCGTGGGAGACCTCGCCGAGCTCGGCGAGGCGATCGGTGACACGCTCGTCCGTGACCTGCTGGCACCGCTGATCGACAGCCTGCACGACCTCACCCGGACCGGACGGCGCGGGCTTTGGGGTTCGGTGGCCGAAGGGCTCGCCCATCCGATCGTCGAGTTCGCCGGCGGCCTGGTGGACGATCCCACCGAGGAAGCGCGGGTACTGCTGGAGTCGGTCGGCGAACCGGTCTCCGGCCTCGTCGAGTTGCTGCCCGGCCTGCGGCGGCGCACCTGCTGCCTGTGGGTGACGCTGCCGGACGGCGAGGCCTGCCCGACCTGCTGCGTCCTCGATTCCGGGGAGGGCTCCCGCGCGCGGGAGTGACGTCCCCGAGGGCCTCTCGGCGGCGGCCTGGCCGGAAGGTCTGCGGAGTTAGTCCCCGGCGGTGTCCATCGCCTCGGCGAGGCTGCGGGGGCGCAGGTCGGTCCAGTTCTCCTCCACGTACCGCAGGCACGCCTCGCGGGAGTCCTCGCCGAAGGCGATCGTCCAGCCCGCCGGGACGTCGGCGAACGAGGGCCACAGCGAATGCTGGCCCTCGTCGTTGACCAGGACGAGGAAGCGGCCCTCGGGGTCGTCGAAGGGGTTGGTGCTCATCGGGTGTTCCTCCTCAGGATGGTGAGCAGTTCGCCGGCCAGGCCGCTGACCGTGGCCCGGTCGAACAGCGCCGTGTCGTAATGCAGCAGGCAGTCGACGGGTCCGGCCCCGTGCGGTTCGTAGAAGGCGAGCGTCAGATCGGCGCCGAGCGCCCCGGTCGGCACGAGCTCGAACGCGGCGTCCCCGTCCGGGACGTCCGCGAGCCCGGCCTGCTCGTGGTGGACGAGCAGGACCTGCGGCGCGGCCAGCCCGAGCGCGGAGACGACCCGGTCGAAGGGAACGTCCTGCCGGTCGAAGGCGGCGAGATCGGTCTCCCGCACCCTGCCGAGCAACGCCTCGAAGCCGGGGTCGCCCGTCGTGTCGGTGCGCAGCAGGACGGTGTTGGAGAAGCAGCCGACCAGGTCGGCGAGCCACTCCTCGCCGCGGCCCGCGACCATCGAGGCGATCGGCAGGTCGCCGCCCGCGCCGCGCCGGGTGAGCAGCGTCGCCAGCGCGGCCTGGAACACCATGAACATGCTCGTTCCGGTCTTCGCGGCGAGGGCGTCGATCGCCCGGTGCAGGCCGGGGTCGATCTGGAACTCCACGAACGCGCCCGGTCCCCGCTCCGCCGTGGACGGCCGCCGGTCATAGGGCAGCACGATCCGGCCGGGCAGCCCGGCCAGCGCCTCACGCCAGAAGGAGATCTGCCGTTCCCCGACCGCGCCGACCACCTCGTGCGCCCACAGGGTGTAGTCGGTGTAGGAGACCGGGAGCGGTTCCCACTCCGGGGCCCGCCCGCGCCGCCGGGCCGCGAAGGCGGCGGCGAAGTCGCGGCTCAGCGGGACGGCGGACCAGTCGTCCACGCC
>JBOHBY010001290.1:0-3497 GCA_050698635.1 Spirillospora sp. | reverse complement strand
GTCGGGGACGCTCGGTGTCGCCTCGCACGGCGGCTCGGTGATGGCGCGGGTGAACCGGCTGCTGGAGCCGCAGCCGCTGCCGCGCACGACCCGCTTCGCCGCGATGGTCGCCGTCCCGGTGATCGCCGGGGTCCCGCTGCTGCTCGTCGTCCTGCCCCACTAGGCGCCCAGTGCGCCGGGCGCGGTGCAGCGGGTTCAGCCCAGGACGAAGGGGAGCTTGGTGGTCAGGTCGCCCAGTGCGGCCTTTTCTGCGTTGGTCGGGGTGCGGCGGCCCGTGCCGACCAGGAGCGCGTCGGTGTCGGAGAACGAGTCGGGGAACGTCGCCCCGGCGATCTTCTCCAGCGCCGTGCGGGCGGCGGCGAGGGTGTCGGCGGGCGGGCCGGAGGCGAGCGGGCCGGAGGCGGACGGCAGGTGCGCGATCAGGTCGAGGTGGTGGAGCGTCCATTCCATGAGGTACGCGTCCAGGTAGTCGCCCGCGGTCAGCACCTTGCCCTGGGTTTCGACGCGGGCGGTGGGGTCGGCGAGTTCGGCGGCGCGTCCGGCGGCGGCGCCGACGTCGTCGAAGTGGAACCTCAGCAGCCTCGGCTCGCCGTAGGCGGCGGCGAGCCGAGGGATCAGCGCGTCGAGCGGGTCGTCGCCGGTCGGTGGCTCGACCAGCTCCCAGTAGGTCACCGCGTCGGCGGTGGGTTCGGCGTCGGCGGGGGTGACCAGCGTGATCAGGACGTCCTGGGCGTCGATGATCAGGTGGCAGACCAGGTCGCGGACGAGCCAGCCGGTGCAGCCGGACGGGCGTTCCCAGTCCTCGTCGGTGAGGCCGCCGACCGCCGTGCGGAGTGCCGTCCAGGAGCGTGAGAAGAGATCCACTTCGGCAACGTAGCGCCGGTCGCCGGGGGCCGATAAACGGGTTTCACGCCTTGGCGGTCGTGGCGGACGGTTCCGTCACGGCGTCCGGCGCCGGTGGCTTCGGCGGACGGCGCAGGACGACGGCGGAGACGACGAGCGCGGCGACCAGAAGGCCCGCCGAGACGCCGAACGCCAGGTGGTAGCCGCCGGTCAGGGCGGTGGCGGTGTCGCGTCCGTCCGCCCGGAGGGTCTCGGTGCGGGACGCGGCGAGCGTGGTCAGGACCGCGACGCCGAGCGCCATCCCGACCTGCTGGACGGTGTTGAACAGCCCGGACGCCAGGCCCGCGTCGTCCGGACGGGCGCTGGACATGCCGAGCCCGGTCAGCGCCGGAAGCACGAGCCCTCCCCCGGCGACCAGCACGAACACGGGAAGCAGGTCGGTGACGTAGTCGGCGTCCACCGGGACGGTCATGAGCCACGCCATGGCGCCGATGAGGAGCATCAGGCCCGCCATCAGCACGACGCGCTCGCCGAAGCGGTTCGACAGCCGGGCGGACAGCAGCAGCGACACCGCGCCGATCGCCACGGCCGCCGGAAGCATCGCCAGGCCGGTGTCGAGCGCGTCGTAGCCGAGGACCCGCTGCATGTAGAGGGCGACGATGACCTGGAACGCGAACATCGCCGACAGGGTCAGCATCTGCACGGCGTAGGCGCCGGACACGTTGCGTGAACGCAGGATCCGCAGCGGCATCAGCGGGGTCGCGGCGCGGGACTGGCGGACGGTGAACCCGGCGAGCAGGGCGAGCGACACCGCGCCGAGGCCGAGGGTGTGCGCGGACAGCCAGCCGTGGCCCTCGACCTTGACGATCGTGTAGATCCCGAGCATCAGCCCGGACGTGACGAGGAGCGCCCCGGCGAGGTCGGCACCGGCCGACAGCCCGAGGCCGCGGTCGCGGGGCAGCGCCGGGAGGGCGAGCAGGATCGTGACAAGGCCGATCGGCAGGTTGATCAGGAAGATCCAGTGCCAGTTCAGCGCGTCGGTGAGCACGCCACCTAGGACCGAACCGATGGACGCGCCCGCGGCGCCGGTGAAGCTGAAGACGCCGATGGCCTTCGTCCGCTCGCGCGGGTCGGTGAAGATCGTGATGATGATGCCGAGGACGACGGCGGTCGCGAGCGCACCGCCGACGCCCTGCAGGAACCGCGCGGCGATCAGCAGGCCGGACGTCGTCGCCGCGCCCGCGAGCACGGACGCGGCGGTGAACACCGCGTTCCCGGCGAGGAAGAGGGTGCGGCGGCCGACGAGGTCGCCGAGGCGCCCGGCGAGGAGCAGCAGGCCGCCGAGCGGGATCAGGTAGGCGTTCATGGTCCAGCTGAGCCCGGCGGGCGAGAAGCCGAGGTCGTCCTGGATGGCGGGCATGGCGACGGTGACGATCGAGCCGTCCAGGATGGTCATGAGCATCGTGGCGGACAGCACGCCGAGCGCGGCCCAGCGGGATCGAAGCGGTGTAGGCACGGTCATAGGAGAGACCGTAGCAGATAGTTTTGTTGCAGACGATCCTTGTCGGAACTACTTTGTGCGCTCGCGGGCCCGGCGCACCGGCTTCGGGCTCTCGGACGGAGCCGCCAGATGCTCGCTGACCAGGGCGTTCAGCGCGCGCAGGAGAGCCTGTCGATCCTCGCGCGGGAGGGAGCCGAGGGCCGCTTCGTGGACGCCGTCCGCGATCTCCTGGCTGCGCACGGCGACCCGGGCACCCTCCTCGGTCACCGCGATGACCCTCGCGCGCCTGTCCTTCGACGAGGGGCGCCGCTCCGCGAGACCGGCTTTCTCCAGGGCGTCCACGGTGACGACCATGGTCGTCTTGTCCATGTCGCCGATCTGGGCGAGCTGGATCTGGGTGCGCTCCTCCTCCAGCGCGTGCACGAGGACGCAGTGCATGCGCGGCGTCAGCCCGATCTCGGCGAGCGCCGCCGTCATACGGCTGCGCAGCACGAGGCTGGTGTGGTCGAGAAGGAACGACAGGTCAGGGCTGGTGCGGGCGGGGGCCATCGACGTCATACGGCCAGCCTACCCAATGGTTTCGTTCTAGATAATCTGCGAACAGCCGCATTTCATGGTCTATTCTGTGGGGCATGCATCGCACCGTGCGTCAGGGCTGGTGGCCGTCCTAGGACGGCCGCCCCCCACGCACGCCATCGGGCCGTCCACCGGACGGCCCTTTCTCATCCTCGGTGACCCGGGCCGTCCGGCGAGACGCCCGGACCATCCATCGAGGAGAGAACCATGGAAACCGCCACCACCAACGCCAACGCCGCCAACGCCAACGCCGCCGCCGATGGGCTGCGGGCCGCCGAGCAGCGCAGCCGTGAGCTTGAGGAACGCATCGCCGCCGACCCCGGCGCGTTCCGGATCCTGACCGGCGACCGGCCCACCGGGCCGCTGCACCTCGGCCACTACTTCGGCACCCTCGCGAGCCGCGTGCGGCTCCAGCGCGCGGGCGTGGAGCTGTTCGTGCTGGTCGCCGACTACCAGGTCCTCACCGACCGGGACGTCGCCGACCATCTCGACGAGCACGTCGAAGGACTGCTCGCCGACTACCTGGCCGCGGGGATCGACCCGTCCACGGCGACGATCTTCCGGCACAGCGCCGTCC
>JBOHBY010001289.1:0-15139 GCA_050698635.1 Spirillospora sp. | reverse complement strand
CCGCCGGGCCCGCGCCGACCTGCGCGCCGGACGCGTCACCGCCGACGCCTACACGCGCGCGATGAAGGACGAGATCGCCCGCGTCATCGCGCTCCAGGAGGACCTCGGGCTGGACGTCCTCGTCCACGGCGAACCGGAACGCAACGACATGGTGCAGTACTTCGCCGAGCAGCTCGACGGGTACGCCGCCACCGAGCACGGATGGGTGCAGTCGTACGGGTCGCGGTACGTCCGGCCGCCGATCCTGCACAGCGACGTGGCGCGGGCCCGTCCGATGACGGTGGAGTGGGCGGCGTACGCGCAGTCGCTGACGAGCAAGCCGGTCAAGGGCATGCTGACCGGGCCCGTGACCATGCTGGCCTGGTCGTTCGTCCGCGACGACCAGCCGCTCGGCGACACCGCGCGGCAGGTCGCGCTCGCGCTGCGGGACGAGATCGCCGACCTGGAGGCGGCCGGGATCCGCGTGATCCAGGTGGACGAGCCCGCGCTTCGCGAACTGCTGCCGCTGCGCGATGCCGACCGTCCGGCGTACATGGAGTGGGCGGTCGGCGCGTTCCGCCTCGCGACCTCGGGCGTCGCCGACACCACGCAGATCCACACGCACATGTGCTACTCCGAGTTCGGCGAGATCATCGGCGCGATCGGGGCGCTGGACGCCGACGTCACCAGCGTCGAGGCGGCCCGCTCGCACATGGAGCTCGTCGCCGACCTGCGCGCCGCCGGGTACGAGAACGGCATCGGGCCCGGCGTGTACGACATCCACTCCCCGCGCGTCCCCGGCGCCGACGAGATCGAGGAGAACCTGCGGCGCGCGCTGCGTGCCGTCGATCCCGCACGGCTCTGGGTCAACCCGGACTGCGGCCTGAAGACCCGCGCCTACCCGTAGACGGAGGCGTCCCTCCGGAACCTGGTCACCGCGGCCCGCCGCGTCCGCGCCGACGTGACCGGCACGTCCGGCTGACCTGGCCGGCCTGGCGGAGGTCCCCCCGCGCGCCTCAGGGGTCGCCGGGTGCGCGGGGGTCGGCCGCCTCGTCGCCGAGGCTGAGCAGCAGCGTGCGCAGGGTCGCGGCGAGGACGTCGCGCTGGTCCGGGTCGAGCGCGGCGAGGATGCGCCGCTCGTTGTCGACATGGGCGGCGACGGCGCGGTCGATGAGCTCGCGCCCGGCGGGGGTGAGCGCGACGACGACGGCGCGCCGGTTGAGCGGGTCGATGTCGCGCGTGATGTAGCCCTTGGCGACGAGCCGGTCGAGCCGGTTGGTGACGGCGCCCGAGGTCACCATCGACGAGCGGGCCAGCGCGCCGGCGGTCATGCCGCCGTCCGCGCCGCCGCGCCGGAGGGTGGCCAGGACGTCGAACTCGCCCCGCTCCAGCCCGAACTCGGCGAAGAGCGCCTTGAGCTCGCGCTCGAAGATCCGGGTCAGCCGGGACAGCCGGCCGAGAACCCGCATGGGGGACGCGTCGAGGTCCGGACGAGCGCGGGCCCACTGCTCCACGATGACGTCGATCGCGTCGATCGCGTCGCGCTCGCGCCCCACTCCCACACCCCTCAACGTTGAACTGTTTGACGCCAAGGTATCACCGGCGTACCGTCCTTAGCGTTGAACATTTCAGCGTTGAAAGGTTTCGGGATGCGACGATGGAGAACCTCCCTCGGCCTGGTGCTCGGCCTCGTGCTCGGCCTCGGACCAGCCGCCGCGTTGACCGCCCCGACCCAGGCCGCGGAGCGTCCTGACCCGGCGGTGTTCCCGACCACGATCCGGCTGCCGGACGGGTTCCAGCCCGAGGGCATCGCGACCGGGCCCGGCCCGTTCGCCTACGTCGGCTCCATGGCCGACGGCTCCATTTACCGCGCCGACCTGCGCACCGGTCGCGGCAAGATCCTCAGCCCAGGCCCCGGCACCCAAGCACTCGGGATGAAGACCGACGCGCACGGACGGCTGTTCGTGGCGGGCGGCACGGGCGGTGACGCGCGCGTCATCGACACCCGCAGCGGCCGCTTGCTGGCGTCCTACCGGCTGGCAACCGGCCCTTTGTCGTTCATCAATGACGTCATCTTCAGCCAGGGCGCCGCCTGGTTCACCGACTCCACCAACCCGGTGCTCTACAAGCTGCCATTGGACGGTGACCGCCTGCCCACCGCCGCGATCCGGATCCCGCTCACCGGTGACCTCGTGTACCAGAGCGGGCCTGGCAGCGCCGCGTTCAACGTCAACGGCATCACGCCGACCCCGGACGGCCGTGGCCTGATCGTCGTGCAGTCGAACACAGGTGGGTTGTTCCGCGTCGACCCGTCAGGGGTGACCCGGCGGGTGAATCTGCATGGCGAATCGCTGCCGGAAGGTGACGGCCTGCTGCTGCACGGCACGACCTTGTACGCGGTGCAGAACCGGTTCAACACCGTCGCCGTCCTGCGGCTGAACGCGACCGGGACCGATGGCCGCGTCGTACGGCGTGTGCGGGACCCGCGGTTCGACCTGCCGACCACCGTCGCCGCGTTCGGCGACAGGCTCTACCTGCCCAACATCCAGTTCTTCGCGACGGGACCGACGCCGCACGTCTCCTACAACGCCGTCGCCATCCCGCGCCCCTGACCGGCGGTCGCCGAGGGTCGTGCGCCAGATGGCCTGACCGCCACTCTCCCGTGCGGTCAGGCCATGCGGCGCCCCCTCCTCAGGCCAACTCGTCCAGGGCCTCATGGAGCCGGACGACCTGCTCGCAGACCTCCGTGATGTCGCCGACCGGGAGCTTTCCGGTCTCGCCCGACCGGGCGCACCAGCGGAACGTCGCGCTCTCGCACCACACCGTCAGATCGCCACGGACCGACAGCATGGTGACGCCGAGCTCGTCGCTGCGCAGGATGCGGTCGACACCGCGCTGGACGAGCAGCGCCTCAAGGTCGCGCATCGCGTCCGTCCCGTCGGCGGGCCGGGTGTGGCGGCGGCGCACGGTGCGGGTGACGGGCAGCGCGAACCAGGTGGCCTTGCCGCGGACGGCCGGGGAGCTCAGCCGGGACCGGGACGGATGGTGCCCCCACCGCCCGTTCGCCAGGATCTCGATGATCTCCAGCCCTCGCCCGTGCTCGCGCGCCTCGACGACCGCGGCGCCGTTCGCGCGGAGTGCGGCGGGCGCGGCGGGGCGGGGCCACTGGCGGAGCGTGTCGAACGCCTTGACGACCAGTTCGTCGTGGCCCCGTTCGCCGCTGCGCTGGTAGACCCACAGCTCGGCGCCCGCGAAACCGTCGCGGGACATCGCGTGCTGGAACACGTTGGTCGCCAGCTCGCTGACCATGACGGCCAGGTCGTGGACGTCCTCGACGATCAGCCCGAGCGCGGGTAGCAGGGCCCTGACCTGGGACCGCGCCAGGAAGGCGATGGACTCGTCCCCCGGCAGGGGAAGGACGGCACAGCCGTCGCCCTCCAGCCTCCAGGGCACCCCGCACACCGCTGCGGCCTTCGTCATGACGCCCACTCTCCGAGTTCGCGGAGCCACTTCGCGATTCAGACAATCGCGACATGAACCTCATCGGTTCGCGAGTCGCTATGTGTGAATCACAGATCCAAGCTTCGCACACCGCAGCGCCGGAAATACCACGCACGAGAAAGGTTCTCCCGTTGCCAACGAGACGTTCACCGATACGCCCGCGGCTGCCAGGAAGACGGCTCCCGGCGATGATCGAAGCGCGTACCGGCGGTGTCCCAGACGCCCCCGCGGGCGCGCTGTAGCGTGGGCGGCGCCTGAGAGAGGGCCGCACACATGAGGATCCCCCAGGGGTGCATCCCTGGGGGATCCGGTGTGCGGCCCGGCTTGCCCGCCAGCCGCCGGGCCGCGCTCTCGCCAGGCGCGGCCCCGTCGGGGAAACGTTCCGTCAGGAAACGTCCCGTCTGGGAAACGCCTGGTCAGCCCTGCTGGTCAGCGGTCGTAGCGGCCGGCCCGCGCATCGTCGAGGAACGCGGCGAACACCGGCCGGGCGACGACGTGCGCCCCGGCTTCGGGCGTCTTGCTGTCACGCAGCCCGGTGGCCGTCTCGAGGTCGGCGACCTCGACGCAGCCACCGTTGCTGCTCGCGCTCGCGGTGGCCTTGAACCACCGTGCCTGAGAGAGGTTCATCGCTTCTACTCCAGGTAGGTCTTACTCCAGCGTCGCGATCAGTTTCTCCAGGTGCTCCGCGGTGTCGGCGGTGCTCAAAGCCGCCGCGCGGATCTGCTCGAAGATCCGGTCATAGGCCTCCACTTTGCCGGGGGTGTCGATCTCCTGGATGTCGGCGTCGTTCTCCAGGAAGACCACGGGCGGCTCGTCGCCCGGGAACCGGAAGATGTTGACCAGCGTCGCCATGCCCGGGTGCAGACCGTCCGACAGACGCAGCAGCCGTAGCTCGACGTTCGGGCGCGCGGACGCGGCCAGCAGGTGCCTGAGCTGGGCGCGGCGGTCACCCGCCTCGCCCCACTCGTACATCAGGGACGCCTCGGTGATCAGCGCGATGAGCTGGGGCGCCCTGCCGTCGTCACGGTCCAGAATCTGCTGGCGGCGCAGCCGCGCCCGCAGCGCCCGCTCGCGCCACTCCGGCGACTTCGACCCCGACGACAGCAGGGCCTGCATGTACGGCAGCGTCTGGAGCAGGCCCGGCAGCACCAGCGGCATGATCACCCTGATGCTGGACGCGTCGCCCTCGTAGCCGGGGAACTCGTTCTCGAACACGTCCGAGTACTCGCGCCACCAGGCCCGCCCACGTGCCCGCGCCGCCAGTTCCTCCAGCTCGGCGAGGTCGCTGCCGTCGTAGATCCGGGCCAGGTCGCGGATGTCGCTGAGCTCTGGCCGCACCCAGCTGTTGGCCTCGAACCTGCCGACCTTGCCCCGGCCCCAGTTCAGCCGGTCGCACACCTGGTTGGCCGTGTATCCCGCCTCGACGCGAAGGTCGCGCAGGCGGCGCGCCAGCCCTCGCTTGGCGATGGTGGCCCCGTAAGCCTCGCTCAGCGGAACCACCTCCCTTGACAGACGACCGCCATCAGCATACGCCTTCCGAACTTGTGAATCACAAATATGCCTGGGCGAGGAGACCGGATCAGGACGCGGCTCCGTCGAACTCGCCCTTCTTCACCCCGTCCAGGAAGCACGCCCACTCGTTCTCGTCGAACACCGAGATCAGAGCGCCGCCGGTGGTGCGCAGCAGCGTCCACTCTCCGACGAAGGCCACCTCGATGCCGCCCTCGTCGTCGCCCGAGCGCTTCCAGTCCAGGGCGTCCGGGTCGACGCCCAGTTCCTCGGCTGACGGCTTGTTCATGCTGACCTCCTCGCCACAGCGCAATACCCCCACCGCGACCCATCACTGTCGGCGGCGTCAGGGTCCTCGGCTCCCCATTCTCCGACGAAGGCCAGCTCCGCCGCCGCAGCCTCGTACGGCGGGACGATCTCCAGCCCCTCGAAGAACCGCTCGATCTGCTCCCTGCTCCGCAAATTCGCACTGGACGTCGACCTCTCGTAGACGCGCTCGATCGTGTCGACCGTCTTCGGCGCCTGCCGGTCGCCGGTGATCGCGGACAGCGCCAGATAGCTGCCGGGAACCAACTCCCCCATGTAGCGCCGGACGAGCCCCCACGGGTCGGCCTCGTCCGGCACGAAATGGGTCACCGCCACCAGCAGCAGGGCCACCGGCTGAGTGAAATCGATCATCTTCTGGGTCTGGGGGTGCCCGAGGATGCCGTCCGGGTCGCGGAAGTCGCCGGTGATGAACGCCGTCCCGGACGAGCCCGCCAGCAGCGCGTCCGCGTGTACTCGCACGATCGGATCGTTGTCGACGTACAGCACCCGCGCTTCGGGCTCGACGGCCTGCGCCGCGTCATGTGTGTTGTTCCGCGTCGGCAGCCCCGCGCCGATGTCGATGAACTGCCGGATCCCGTTCTCGGCCATCCAGCGCACCGAGCGTTGGAGGAATCCGCGGTTCGCCCAGGCCGCGTCCCCGACCTCGGGCATCTGCTCACGGATGACCTCGGCCGCCCTGCGGTCGACCTCGTAGTTGTCGGTGCCGCCGAGGAAGTGGTCGTACATCCGGGCCACGCTGGGGACGGTGACGTCCACCCCGGGAGGAACCTGTTCGATATCGCTCACCGTTTTGCCTCCAAATGCCACGACTTGTGATGCACGAATTATGAAACATGTCCCCCTGCTCCCGCGATGTCCGCGAGCCTCGGCATCCCCGGCCGCGTAAGGGGTTCGTCCGTCCCCGCCCCCGGGCATGACGGGGGGCCGCACGGCGGTCGGGGGGACGCTCATGAAGGCCGCGCCGGAACTCGCGTTCAGGTAATGCGCGATGCGTTCATCGGCAATGCGACGACGACGGTACAGCCCCATGGACCGTTCACGCTGCTGACCGGCCCAATTCCCGCACCGCGAGCAGCACGAACGGCATGGTGGCGCGGGTGGCGTGTGGCGAGGACGGCCTGCGGGCGGGCGGCCGTAGTGTTAGGACGCTGAGAAGACGCTAGGAAGCGGTCAGGTTTTGCGGCCGACGGCGCAGTAGAAGTCCATGTCGCGGTCGGCGTAGAGGGTTCCGGCGTCGGGGCGCCATCTCGGCAGCGGCACGAGGCCCGGCTCCAGCAGGTCCAGGTGCTCGAAGAAGCGCGTCAGCGCGGCGGCGCTGCGCATGATGATCGGGGTGGCGCCGCTGTCGTTCCATTTGCGGGCGACCTCGTCCATCGCCTCGGTGTTGGCCTCGTTGCTCGGGCAGGCGATCGCCAGGTGCGAGCCGGACGGGAACGGTTCCAGCACCCGGTTCACGATCGTGTACGCCTCGTCGGTGACGCTGAACTCCAGGATGCCCAGCAGCGTGACCAGCACCGGCTTGGAGAAGTCGAGGGTGCGGGCGGCGCCGTCCAGGATCGCGCCCGGGTCGTGGAGGTTGGCGTCGATGAAGTCGGTGGCGCCCTCGGACGAGCTGTTGAGCAGCGCCCGCGCGTGGGCCAGCACGACGGGGTCGTTGTCGACGTACACGACCCGGCTCTCGGGCGCGAGCCGCTGCGCGACCTGGTGGGTGTTGTCGCCGGTGGGGATGCCGGTGCCGATGTCGAGGAACTGCCGCACGCCCGCCTCGGCGATCACGTGCCGGACCACCCGGCCGAGGAACTCGCGGTCGGCGCGCGCCCAGAGCACGACCTCGGGGATCGTCTCCTCCAGCTGGTCGCCGACCTCGACGTCGGCGGGATAGTGGTCCTTTCCGCCGAGCCAGTAGTCCCACACCCGTGCCGGGTGCGCCACGCTGGTGTCGATCTCGATCTCCGGCTCATGGCCGGGGGCGTACGCGTCGCCGGTCACGACTTCGCCTCCACACGGTTTCGGCGGTTCGGGCTCGTTCGGGGTCCGTATTTCCCAGGGCATGACGATGCGGACCCGTTCATTCTGGCCGTCGCGTCGGTAATCTGCAATCACAACGGCCCTGACGAAAATAACCGACGACTGCCGATTTCGTGCCGGTCGGCCCGCCGAACCGGCCAGCGAGTCGGCCCGTCGAGTCGGCCCGTGAGCCGGCCGGGCGGCGGTCAGCCCAGGCCGTCGAGCAGGGCGGTCAGGAGGTCGCCGGTCGCGGCGGGGGGCGCGGCGTTGACCGAGAGGCGGTCCAGGTGCCGCTTGTAGACGAGCAGGTCGGCGTCCTTGTCGAGGTAGAGGGCGCTTGTCAGCTGTTCCATGTAGACGACGTCCGGCAGGCTCGGCTCGGCGAACCGCAGCATGGAGAACGGCCCGGCCATCGCCGCCATCGCGCTGCGCGCGGGCGGCACGATCTGGAGGGTGATCTCCTTCGAGTGGATCGCGTCGAGCAGGGCGGTGAGCTGGGCGCGCATGACCTCCCGGTCGGCGATCGGACGGCGCAGCGCCGCCTCGTCCACCAGCGCCCACAGCTGCGGCGGGGCGGCGCGGCGCAGGATCTCCTGGCGCCGCGTCAGGACCTTGACCCTGCGGTCGATCTCCGTCACGGACGCCATCGGATGGCCGAGCCCGAGCGCGGCGCGGGCGTACTCCTCGGTCTGGAGCAGTTCGGGGACGAACCGCGTCTCGTGGACGCGCAGCGCCGACGCCGCCTCCTCCAGCCCGATGTAGACCTCGAACCAGGGCGGCAGGATGTCGTTGTAGCGCTGCCACCAGCCGGGCCGGTTGGCCCGCTCGGCCAGTTCGAGCAGCGGGTCGCGCTCCTCCGCCGCGGTCACGCCGTACAGGGTGAGCAGGTCGGCGACGTCGCGCTTCTTGAACCCGACCCGGCCGAGCTCCAACCGGCTGATCTTGGACGCGGACGCGCGGATCGCCTCTCCGGCGTCCCTGGGCGAGATCTCCTTCGCCTCGCGCAGCCGCCGCAGCTGCCCGCCGAGGAGCATGCGCAGCACCGTGGGGCCGCTGTCGCCGAGATCGTTCCCACGGCGGGGCGTCTCCGGCACGCCCTTCGCCCGAAGTGCGTTCACTTCCACTCCCGCGCACCACCCAACGGCATGTATCGATCGCGGACTGTGATGTCCAGACTAATACTGGCGGACGGCGGTAACGGGCGTCTTCGCCTTCCGTAACGGCCCTGAAGCCCGGCATGTCGTCCAGGGGGCGGGTTTCCGGAAATGTGACGGCCGGGCCGCACGGGGGCCACGGCCCGGCCTCATGTCCTCATCATCCGCTCTTCGGGACGTTCTGACCAGATGGTGAGGCTGGCATTTCTTCAAAGGATCGAGGCGATCGCGCCCTGGCGCTGTACAAATTCACTCGCTTGTCCAGGATCGAAGGAGGGCTTCGCCCCGCGGCGAAAGATCGTCATTCGCCGGTGAGGCCGTCCACCGACTCGCGAAGCAGGTCGGCGTGGCCGTTGTGGCGCGCGTACTCCTCGATCATGTGGCACAGGATCCAGCGAAGGCTGGGCGTGTTGCCGTCGGGCCAGTTGCGGTCGGCCAGCCGTGCCAGCCCGCCGTCGGCCAGCGCTTCGGCGATCCGGGAACCGGACCGCGACACGCTCTCCTCCCACAGCGCGCGGAGCCGCTGGGGGGAATCTTCGGCGGCCGTGTGCCATATCCACTCAGGGTCGGCGCCCCAGTCGACCGTGTTCCATATCGGTTGCAGATCGTGGCCGTGCAACCACCGAGAGAACCACCAGTCCTCGATGAAGGCCATGTGCTTGAGTATCCCGCCCAGCGTCATCGAGGAAACGGCGACGGTGGCGCGCAGACCGTCCGGGCCCAGGCCGGAGCATTTCCATGCCAGGGTCGCACGCTGGAAATCGAGGAAACCCAAGAGGGTGCTGGTTTCGTTTCCGGTTAGGGGAGGTTCAGGACGTCCTTGCTCGTCGACATTCGGCTCGTTCGCATTCGTCATGATCGTTCAGCTTAGAGGAGCGCGGTCAACCGCTCTTGGTGTTTCTCGATTGGCGTCTTGAGTTCGACCGGTCGATCAGGGCGGCGGGCACGACGGCCGCCGCCAGGACGGCGCCGATCCAGGTGACGGACGTGATCGCGGCGCCCGAGCGGAAGGCCGCCCCCGCGAAGACCGGGACGAGGCTGATGCCGAGCTGGAACGCCGAGACCGTGGTGGCCCCGGCGAGTGTCGGCGCCGCCGAGGCGATGGAGAACACCCGGGCGTAAATGGCCGGGTTCAGCACGAATCCGGCGATCCCGAGGAGCAGGACGAGCGGGACCACCGCCAGCGCGTGCCCGGCGAGAAACGCCAGCAGGACGGAAGTGCCCAGAATCCCGATGGCCCCTGTCAGCAGCGCGTGAAAGGGCCACCTGTCGGCGATCCTGCCGCCGATGGACAGGCCGATGAACGCGCCGATCCCGAACAACGCGAGGATCGCGGGGACCCACACGTCCGGAACGCCGGTGACGTCGGTCAGGAACGGCGCGAGATAGTTGAACGACACCATGTAGGCGGCGGTGCTGAGAATGACGATGGCGTAGACCGTCCAGATCTGTGGCCGCCTGATGACGCGAAGCTCGCGGCGCACGCTCGGCTCCTCCTCGCCCGCGCTCGTCGCCGGCATCGCGAGCAGGCTCAGGACGGCACCGGTGACGGTCAGCGCGACCACGCCCCAGAACCCGCCGCGCCATCCGGTGAAGTGGCCGAGCAGCGCCCCGGCCGGGCCACCGGCGATCATCGCGAGGCCGAGCCCGCTGACGACGACCCCGGAGGCGCGCGCGGTCCGGTCGGGCGGGACGAGGCCGATCGCGGTGACCGCCGCGACCGCCCAGTACCCCGCGTAGGCGAGGCCGCAGACGAAACGCGTGGCCAGCAGCACCGCGTACGTGTCGGTCAGCAGGCCGACCGCGACCGCGGCGGCGAAGACGGCCTGCGTGGTGACGAGCGTGGTGCGGCGCGGCCAGCGCAGCGTCATGATGGCGAACGGCGGCCCGCCGATGACGACGCCGATCGCGAAGGCGGAGATCAGCGCACCGGCGGACGACAGGCTGATCTGGAGATCGTCGGCGACCGCGGGCAGGACCCCGGCGAGCAGGAACTCCGCGCTGCCCATCGCGAAGAGGCTGAACGCCAGGAGATAGACGCCGAGCGGCAGTCGCCTGTGCGCGACCGAGTCCGGTTGTTGTCGTGTTGTTTGAGTGGTCATCCCTTCTTCACCTCGCGCGGTGGTGGTCGACGGCGCGGGCGACGTCCTCGTCCAGCAGGTCGGTGTTGAGGGCGAAGGCGGCGGACGAACCCATGCCCGCGGCGGCGATGACCTGCGCGCGGGGGTCGATGACGTTGCCCGCGGCCCAGACTCCGGCGACGCTGGTCCGGCCGGTGCGGTCGGTGGTGACCCAGCCGTTGTCGTCCTTGGCACAGCCGAGGCCGGTCAGCAGTTCGTCGTGCGCGACCATGCGGGGGGAGAGGAAGGCGGCGGCGCGGGGGACGGCACGGCCGTCGGTGAGCTCGACGGCCTGGAGCCTTTCGTCGTCGATGGACAGTTGTTTGATTTCGCCTTCGACGATGCGTATTTCGCGTGCGTCCAGCCGCTCCTTGTCGTCGGCCGTCAGGTCGAGGGTGTGCGTGAAGAACGCGACGTCGTCGCTCCAGTGGCGCAGCAGCAGGGCCTGGTGGACGGCGTTCGGACTCGTCCCGAGGACGGCGAGCGGCTGGTCGCGGACCTCGTAGGCGTGGCAGTACGGGCAGTGCAGCACGTCCTTGCCCCACCGTTCGCGCACGCCCGGAATGTCGGGCAGTTCGTCGCGCAGCCCGGTCGCGACCAGCACGCGGCGGGCCCTCAACACCGGCCCGCCGACCATGCGGACGAAGTAGCCGTGATCGATCCGCTCCACCCGGCCCTGGACCAGTTCGACACCATACTTCGCGATCTCGGCGCGGCCGATCTCGAGCAGCGCCGCCGGGGACGCGCCGTCGCGGGACAGGTAGCCGTGCATGTGCGCGGCGGGCGCGTTGCGCGGTTCGCCCGCGTCGATCACCGCCACCTTGCGTCGGGCGCGGCCGAGGAACAGGGCGGCGTTCAGGCCGGCCGCTCCGGCGCCGATCACCACCACGTCGTGGACCTCGCCGTTCTCGTGGTCGTTCTCCTGGTCGTTCGTCGCCTCGTTCGTCATGGCGATCACCTCCGAGCCCGAGGGTGCGCTCCCGGGGCGCGTTTCGACAACTTTCGTTGCCATTTCTGGGACGCGGGAGGTGGAATGGAGACATGGACGAACACTCCCCGATCGCCGACACGCTCGCCCAGGTCGGCCCCCGGCTCAAGCGCGTCCGGGAGCGGCGCGGCGTGAGCCTGTCGGCGCTGGCCGAGGTCACCGGCATTTCCAAGAGCACACTGTCGAGGCTGGAGACGGGGCAACGCCGTCCGAGTCTGGAACTGCTGCTGCCCATCTCGCAGGCGCACCGGGTGCCGCTGGACGAACTCGTCGGGGCGCCGGAGGTCGGCGATCCGCGCGTCCGCATCAAACCGCGGGTGCGCAACGGGCGGACGGTGGTGCCGCTGACCGTCCAGCCGGGGCCGTTGCAGGCGTGGAAGTCGATCATTCCGGCCGAGCAGAACCAACCCAAGCTGGTCACGCACGAGGGCTACGAGTGGCTGTACGTCCTGTCCGGGCGGCTGCGGCTCATCGTGGCCGACCGCGACCTGGTCATGGGGCCGGGTGAGGCGGCGGAGTTCGACACCCGGCTGCCGCACTGGTTCGGGCCCGCCGGTGATTCTCCCGTCGAGGTCCTCAATCTTTTCGGTCGTCAGGGGGAGCGCATGCACGTCCGCGCCAAGCCGCGTTCGGCGTGAGTGAGAGCGGTCTCATTCTTTGAACGCGTTCAATATTTTGGGTTAGGCTCGTCCCCACCACGCCGAGGGGGAGGCGATGAAGATAGTGATCCCCGGGGGAACCGGGCAGGTGGGCACGATCCTCGACCGTGCGCTGACCGCCGCGCACCACGACGTCGTCGTCCTGACCAGGAGGCCGCGACGCGACCGCGAAATCCGGTGGGACGGCGAGACGCCCGGCCCCTGGGTCGAGGCCATCGACGGCAGCGACCTGGTGATCAACCTGGCCGGACGCAGCGTGAGCTGCCGCTATACCCCGGCCAACTTGCAAGCCATGATGGATTCGCGGGTCCGTTCGACGCAGGTCGTGGGCGAGGCGATCGCGGCCGCCGCGAAGCCGCCCAAGGTGTGGCTGCAGATGAGCACCGCCACCATCTACGCCCACCGTTTCGACGCGCCCAACGATGAGGCGACGGGTGTGATCGGCGGCTCCGAGCCTGGTGTCCCCCGCTACTGGGGGTACAGCGTCGAGATCGCCAAGGCGTGGGAACGGGCCCAGGAGCGGGCGGCGACGCCGTCCACCCGTAAGGTCGCCCTGCGCAGCGCCATGGTGATGAGCCCCGACCGCGGCGGCGTCTTCGACGTGCTGCTGCGGCTGGCGCGGCTCGGCCTCGGCGGCCCGGTCGCGGGCGGGGCACAGTACGTGTCGTGGATCCACGACCGCGACTTCGTCCGCGCGGTCGAGTTCCTGGCCGAGCGGGACGACCTCAGCGGCCCGGTCAACCTCGCCGCTCCCGGCCCGCTGCCGCAGCGCGCGTTCATGCGCGCGCTGCGTGCCGCGTGGGGCGTGCCGGTGGGGCTGCCCGCGACGACATGGATGGCGGAGATCGGCGCGCTCGCGATCCGGTCGGACACCGAACTTCTGCTGAAGAGCCGCCGCGTCGTCCCTGGCCGCCTGGTCGAAGCGGGCTTCGACTTCGAGCATCCGCGATGGCCGGACGCCGCCGCCGACCTCGTCCGGCGCGTGCGCCGCAGGCCGCATTAGTGTGGGCGGCGTGGCGTTCGAAGAACGTTTGGAGGCGCACCGGGTCGAACTGACGGGCTACTGCTACCGGATGCTCGCCGGTGCCGCCGAGGCGGAGGACGCCGTCCAGGAGACCTTCGTGCGCGCCTGGAAGAACGCCGACCGGTTCGACGAGCGCAAGGCCCGCCTGCGCACCTGGCTGTACCGGATCGCCACCAATGTCTGCCTCGACATGGCCCGCGGCGCGCAGCGGCGCGGGCTCGCGATGGATCTCGGCCCGTCCTCGCCGCTCGGAGGTTCACTCGGCGCGCCGCTGAGCCCCGCGGCCTTCGTGCAGCCGATCCCCGACCGGCTCGTCCTGCCCGGCGATCCGGCCGAGGTGGTGGCCGGACGGGAGACGATCCGGCTGGCGTTCGTCGCCGCCTTGCAGGCCCTGCCGCCGCGCCAGCGTGCGGTCCTGATCCTGCGCGAGGTGCTCTGCTGGTCGGCGGAGGAGGTGGCGGGGCTGCTCGAAAGCAGCCCGGCCGCCGTTAACAGCGCGCTGCAACGCGCGAGGGCCGTACTCCCGGCGACGCGTCCGGCGGGCGATCCCGGCGAGGTCGATGAGGAATTGCTTGAACGGTATGTCGCGGCGTTCACCGCCTACGACGTCGATGGCCTGGTGGCGTTGCTGCACCAGGACGTCACCATGTCGATGCCGCCGTTCGCCTGGTGGATCGGCGGGCGGGACGTGATCCGCGCGGCCCTGGTGGGCGCGGGCGGCGAATGCTCCGACGACCTGCTGGTCCGCACCGCGGCCAACGGGTCGCCGGCGTTCGCGCAGTACCGCGGCGGGACGGCGTTCGGCCTGGTCGTCCTCGACTTCCGCGACGGGCTGATCGGCGCCATGACGACCTACCTCGACCCGTCCCTGTTCGCGCTTTTCGGGCTGCCGATGAATCCGGAGCCGCCGGCCCGTATGTAGTGCATGACCGACACCGACATCGTTCACATGTGGCATGACGAGCGCGGCGCGGGCGACCCGGTGGTGCTCCTGCACGGCGGGTTCACCGACGGCCGCTGCTTCACCGGCAACCTCGACGGGCTCGCGGACGCGTTCAGGATCTACCTGCCCGACCGGCGCGGACACGGCCGCACGCCCGACGCGCCCGGCCCGATCACCATCGACCTCATGGCGGCTCCGGTGACGGCCCATGGTGGAAATTCCGGGACGACACTTTACGGATCTGGGACTTGACCACCGGGGAGCTGGTCCGCGGCCCGCTGAAGGGACATTCCGATGACATCCAGAGCGTGGCCGTCGGCAAGCTGAACGGGCGGACTGTCGCCGTGGTGGGCAGCGGCGACCTGCGGGTATGGGATCTGGTCACCGGGAAGCAGGTCGGCCGTCCGTTCACCGGACCCGACAACTCGTTCGCGTCGGTGGCGCTCGGCACGCTGAACGGGCGGCCGATCGCCGTGTCCGCCGGGCGGGACAAGACGGTCCGGGTGTGGGACCTCGGCCCGCCCTATCCCGCGCCCCTTTCCTGATCAGCCGGTGAGGGAAAGGTTCCAGAAGGCGGCGTAGCGGCCGGTGTCGCGTAGAAGGTCGTTGTGGGTGCCTTTTTCGACGATTTTGCCGTTGTCGAGGAAGGCGATCTGGTCGGCGCGTTGGACGGTTCGCATGCGGTGGGCGACCATGATCACTGTGCGGCCGGCCATGAGCCGTTCGATGCCTTCGTGGACGGCGGCCTCGTTGATCGGGTCGAGTGCCGAGGTGACCTCGTCCAGGAGGACGATGGGCGCGTTCTTCAGCAGCGCGCGGGCGATCGAGACGCGCTGGCGCTCGCCGCCCGACAGCAGCGCGCCGCCCTCGCCGACGTTGGCCGCCCATCCGCCCGGGAGCCGCTCGATCACCTCGTCCAGCCGGGCCG
>JBOHBY010001288.1:0-2622 GCA_050698635.1 Spirillospora sp. | reverse complement strand
ACGCAGTAGCCCTCGATCGCCGCGAGCACCGGCTTGGGGAACGCGGCGAGCGCCCGCTCCGCGATCGTCGCCAGGTGCGAGTCGTCGTCGCGGTGGATGTCGCCGAGCTCGGCGATGTCGGCGCCCGCGCAGAAGTTCCCGCCCGCGCCGGTCAGGACCACGACCCGCACGCCGGGGTCGGCGGCCAGACCGTCCAGGACGCCGGGAAGCGCCCGCCACATGTCCGCGGACATCGCGTTGCGCTTGGCCGGACGGTCGATCACGATCGTTCCGACGCGCCCCGCGACCTCCGCGCACAGTCCCCCGTCCAGCGATCCGCCCATGACCTCGATCCTCCTCCGCCCGGCCGCCGCTCATCGTACGGAACGGGGATGACCGTCGTAAAAGCCGTCCATGACCTCCGGGAATGCGAAACCGCCCTGGAGTGCTGTACTGTCGAGGCAACGTCATCGAGTTTCCGCGATTCGCGGCGAGGGCGTTTCTTCCCCGCCCGGGCCATCTGAGAGCCCGGTGACTTCCGGTCCGGCACGTAGAGAGCAACGTGCGGGGCCGCCGTACAAGGGAGCCGACGTCAGCCCGGTGAACCGAGCTGCATTTCTCTCGTTCCACTCGCGTACGCGCCGCGGGTTCCGCCGCCGTACACGGGATTCGACCCCGGGCCGCGCGGACCGTTCCGCACCGGCCTGAGAAGGGACCCACATGTCCACTTCCACTCTCACCACCGAACGACCAGGCGCGGCCCGCCCTGCCACCGAAGGCAAGGCCGCCGACGCCATGACCACCGAAACCAAGACCACCGAGACCAAGACCACCGAGACCAAGACCGGAGACGGCGCGGCGGCCACCGGCCGCAAGGCTCAGGCCCAGGGCCAGGCGCACAGCGTTTCCGCGCAGAGCGGCCGGAAGGCCCGGCAGGGACGGCGTCCCGTCGAAGAGGCCCCGGCCGTCCCGTTCCACGGCATCCTCGCCGTCCAGGACAAGCACGCGTTCGTCCGCACCTCCGGCTACCACCCCGGCCCGGACGACGTACACGTCTCGCTCGCCCAGATCAAGGCCAACAACCTGCGCCCCGGCGACGCGGTCACCGGCACGGCGCGCCCGCCGAAGTCCAACCGGGAGAAGTTCTCCTCCCTCGCCGGCATCGAGACCGTGAACGGCGTGCCTCCCGCCGAGGCGGCGGGCCGTCCCGAGTTCGGGAAGCTGACCCCGCTGTTCCCGGACGAGCGCCTCCGCCTCGACACCGGCGCGCTCGCCACCCGCGTCATCGACCTGATCGCGCCGATCGGCAAGGGCCAGCGCGGGCTCATCGTGTCGCCGCCGAAGGTCGGCAAGACGATGGTGCTCCAGGCCCTCGCGAGCGCGATCGCGCAGAACAACCCCGAAGTGCACCTCATGGTCGTGCTCATCGACGAGCGGCCGGAAGAGGTCACCGACATGCAGCGGACGGTGCGCGGCGAGGTGATCCACTCGACGTTCGACCGCCCGGCACAGGAGCACACGGCGCTCGCCGAGCTGGCCGTCGAGCGGGCCAAGCGCCTGGTCGAGCAGGGCCACGACGTCGTCATGCTGCTCGACTCGATCACGCGGCTCGGCCGCGCGTACAACCTGGCGGCGCCGTCCAGCAGCCGCATCCTGGCGGGCGGTGTCGCGACGACCGCGATCTACCCGCCGAAGAAGTTCTTCGGCGCCGCCCGCAACATCGAGAACGGCGGCTCCCTCACGATCCTCGCCACCGCGCTGGTGGAGACCGGGTCCCGGATGGACGACGTCTTCTTCGAGGAGTACAAGGGCACCGGGAACATGGAACTGAAGCTCGACCGGGGCCTCGCCGACCGCCGCGTCTTCCCGGCCGTCGACATCGAGGCGTCCTCGACGCGCCGCGACGAACTGCTCATGTCGCCTGAGGAACTCGCGCTCTCCTGGGGCCTGCGCCGCGCCCTCCAAGGGCTGGAGAAGCAGCAGGCCGTCGAGCACCTTCTGGAGAAGATGAAGGGCACCTCGTCCAACGCGGAATTCCTCCTGCGCCTCCAGCAGACGCTCTAGCCTCCTAGCCTCCTAGCCTCCTAGCCTCCCGGCTTCTCCGGGCGGAACGACCTGAGGATCTTGTCGTAGAGGCGCTGGCCCGGCGTCCACTGCCGATCGGGCGCGTAGAAGCAGAACTCGTACCCGGCCGCCCGTCCGCACAGGACATGCCTGGCCCGCGGCCCCCGGCCAGGATCCTGGACGCCGCCGTTCCGCCAGGTGAACTCCCATTCGGCCGCGCCTTCGATGACCTCAGGCACCGCTTCGAGCCGCAGCCGGTGGTATCCGGGGTAACGGTTCTCCGCCACGACCGCCCGTTCCTCGGCGCGCAGTCCGGCCAGCGGGTCACCCGGCGCCGGGGCGATGCGCAGCCCCCGTCCCGTGTGGACGTCCTTCCACTGCATGACGGACCCGCGCCGCTCGGCCTGCCAGCCCGCCGGGACCCGCACCGAATAGGCCCCCGCCTCCCGGTACTTGGCCGTCTTGGCCGTCACGCCCGCCGCCGGACGCAGCGCGACCGCGTCGCCCTTGCCGATCGACGTCCAGCGGGCCGCCCAGGTGCCGGTTCCGGCCGCGACCGCGGCGAGCACCGCGACGCCC
>JBOHBY010001287.1:0-15316 GCA_050698635.1 Spirillospora sp. | reverse complement strand
CGGCAAGATCGACACCCACCATCACGCCGTCCCGCCCCAGATGAAGGAATGGCTGATCGAGGAGGGCCTGATCCCGCCGACCGGCGGCCCCGCGTGGTCCCGGTGGACCCTTGAGAGCACCGTGCGGACCATGGAGACCAACGGCATCGCCGCCGGTGTCGCGTCCGCGCCCGTCCCGCCGGAGGTGTTCGAGAACCGGCAGGTCGCCGTCAGGGGCGTGCAGGCGTGCAACGAGTCGCTGGCCGACCTGGTGCGCGACCATCCGACCCGGTTCGGCTTCTTCGCCAACGTGGCGATGCTCCACACCGACCTGGCCCTGGAGCAGCTCGCCCACGCCTACGACGAGCTCGGCGCGGACGGAATCCTCCTCACCACCTCGGCCGCCGGGCTCTACCTCGGCGACCGCAGGTTCGAGCCGCTGTTCGCCGAGCTCAACCGGCGGCACGCGGTCGTGTTCACCCATCCGTTCGCGCCCCAGGACGCCGCCGAGGTGCCCGGCGTCGGCGACTGGCTCGCCGACTTCCTGCACGACACCACCCGCACCGCGCTCAGCCTCATCGCCGCCGGGACGCTGGACAGGTACCCCAACGTGTCGATCATCCTGTCCCACGGCGGCGGGTTCCTGCCGTACATGGCCGGACGCGCCGAGCGCTGGGGCCGCGAGGACGAAGGCCCCGACCCGTCCAAGATCCGCCCCGCGCTGCGCCGGTTCCACTACGACTCGGCGCTGCCGATGTCGCCGTACGCCACCCCGAGCCTGCTCGGCGCGGTCGGTCCCGACCGCGTGCTCTACGGCACCGACTGGCCCGCGAATTCGGCCCGGGAAGTCACTCTCAACAGGGTTGAATTCGACCGCGACCCCGCCCTGGACCGGCGCGCGCGCCGCGCCATCAGCCGGGACAACGCGCTGCGGCTGTTCCCGCGGCTCGCCAAACGGGTCACTGCCTGAACACCCTCGGAGGGTGGGTGGGGAGGCATTCCCAGGTCGGACGCATTTCAGGACGCACTGAAATTTCAGTTACGGCTTGAAATCTGGTTGTTGACACCTCATCGAAGTACGTTGCTGCCACGCATCGCCTTTGTCACGAGGGTCATACCAGCGAATTCGCGTGACCGGGGCGCGTGCCCCCCGCCAACCCCCGAGATGCCGCGGTCGCCCACAGGCGAACGGCGGCGAAAGGTGGACAAGAGTGAACCGTGGATCGCATCTCAAACGCGTGGTACCCCCACTGTTGAGTGCCGCGGCGCTGATCACGCTCCCCGCACTCGGAGCCGTCGCCCCCGCGTCGGCCCAGGCCCACCCCGCGAGCACCGTGAAGCTCGCTCACCTCCCGCAGACCGAGCTGGCCACCAAGGTGACCGGCGCGCTCGGCTCCCAGCACGCGGGCTCCTACGTCGACGGCGCCGGAAACCTGGTCGTCAACGTGACCAACGCGGCCGCGGCCCAGCAGGTCAGGGCCGCGGGCGTCAAGCCCCGCATCGTCAAGCACGGCATCAAGCCGCTGACCGACGCCAAGAACAACCTCGACCGGTTCGCCGGCACGGCGGCCGTCACGGGGCTGACCTGGGGCGTCGACATCATGACGAACTCCGTCATCGTCACCGTCCCCAAGAGTGACAACGACGCCGCCACCCAGGCGTTCGTCAAGCGCGCCCGCGCGATGAGCGAGACCGTCCGGATCCAGCGCGTGGCCGGGACTCCGCAGGTCGCGCTCGGCCCCGGCGACGCGATCCACACCAGTGGCTCGCGCTGCTCGGTGTCGGCGATCGGCACCGCCAGCGGCACCGAGTACGTCATGACGGCCGGGCACTGCACCGCCATCGGCGCCACCTGGACCACCGCCGGCGGCCAGACGGTCGGCACCCGGCAGCTCAGCAGCTTCCCCGGCAACGACTACGGGACGCTGCGCAGCTCCGGCCAGGTTCAGCTGGACAACGCCCAGCTCACCGAGGTCGGCCGTCCCGCGGTCGGCAGCCCGATCCAGAAGAAGGGCTCCACCACGGGCACGACGTCCGGGACCATCCGCGGCTACGACCGCACGGTCAACTACCAGCAGGGCGCGGTGCGCGAGCTCATCGCGACCAACGCCTGCGCCCAGCCCGGTGACAGCGGCGGCTCCCTCCAGGGCGGCAACGTCGCGATCGGCATCACTTCCGGCATCAGCAGCCAGAACTGCAACGCCGGCGGCTTCGAGTCGTTCTTCCAGCCGCTGGACGAGGCACTCCAGGCTCAGGGCGCCACCCTGAAGTGATCTGAACACCCCGCTCGATGCGGGGCTCCCGGCCCCCGGCCGGGAGCCCCGCTTTTCTGTTTTCTATTCAGTGGCTCCGAAGATGTAACGGTTATCCGACTCGACCTCGTCTTCTGGGGCGGCCATGTTCTGGCTGGCGGTCAGGCGCCATTGCCCGTCCTCTTTGGCCAGGACCCAGAGCGGGGTACCGATGTCCAGCCCGTCGGGCCCCCGGTAGATCTGGCGCAATTTGACGGCCGCGACGTCGGGACGGATGAACAGCACATGCTCCAACTCGAACGCGACCGTCTGGTCCTGCATACCGCCGGGAAGCACCTGGCGGGTGAACGTCGAAATCTCGTCAATGCCGAAGAGTCGTTTGCCGCCGCCCGTCGTCCAGATCGCGTCGGCCCGGAACAGGGCGAGGAACTCGTCGGGCAGCTCGTTGTTCTGCGCGTGCTCAACGGTGGCGACCACCTGCTTGATCGCCTCGATCTCGGCCTCGCGTGCCCGTGCGTCAATGTCGATAGCGCTCATGGGACCACTCTCAGCCATCAACCAAACTTGAGGTCAAGGCCGCCGGATCACGCGGCGGATCACCAGGCCTCGTCGAGGAGCTCCGCCACCGCGTCGGCGGTCAGGGGACGCGGGTTGGGGTAGGGCTTGGAGATCACCCGTTCGGCCATGGCGGGCAGTTCCGCGCGGGGAACGCCCAGGTCGGACAGGCGGGTCGGGCCCTCGTGGGCGCGGGCGAGGGCGGCGACCGTCTCGACCGGGTCCCGTCCGGCGACGCGGGTGAGGCGGGACGCGGCGGCGGGCGCCGACGGCAGGTTGAACGCCATGACGTGCGGAAGCAGCATCGTGTGCAGCTCGGCGTGCGGCAGGTCGTACGCGCCGCCGAGGACGTGCGCGAGTTGGTGGTGCAGCCCGGTCCTGGCCTGCGACAGGCAGGTCCCCGCCAGCCAACCCGCGGCCTGGAGCCGTCCGCGCGCGTCCAGGTCGGCCGGATCGGCCAGCACCTCGGGCAGGGCGGTCAGGATTCCGGCGGCGGCCTCGGTCGCCAGGGCGTCGGTGAGCATCGTTGCGTCCAGTGACCACAGGGCCTCGACGGCGTGCGCGAGCGCGTTGACGGCGCTCGTCCGGGTCAGGCCGGACGGCATGCCCAGCGTGAGATCGGGGTCGTAGACGATCGTGCCGGGCGCCAGCGCGGGATCGCGGTGGGTGGTCTTCACACCGTTCTCCGTCTCGCCCACGGTCGGGGTCGCCTCCGAGCCGGAGTACGTGGTCGGGACGGCGATCTGCGGCATCCCCGTCCGCCGCGACACCGCCTTGCCGAGGCCGATCGCGGACCCGCCGCCGATCGCGACCACGCAGTCCGCGCGGACGTCCTCGACGATCGCCATCGCCTCCGCCGTCACCTCGACGGGGACGTGCTTCACGGGCCGTCCGAAACGCGCGGCCAGCCGTGGGCCGAGCGCCGCCGCGACACGGTCGGCAGCCCCGGCGGCGGACGGCGTCGACACCAGCAGCACCCGCCCAGCCCCGATGCGGACGGCCTCGTCGGCGACGCGGTCGACCGCGCCCCGGCCGATCAGTACACGAACCGCAAGGGTCTCGCTGGTCTGCATTGTTCGTCCTCCCTGCGACGTCATGGCAGCACGTTACGGCGTCCCTCCCGACGAAGATCAGAGCGGGAGGGGCTGATGGCGGGTGAAGGCGGCGACATCCGCCTCCAGGGCGCGGGCGGTGGCGCGCAGTTCGGGGAGGAGGCGGTCGCGCATCTGGTCCAGCGGCTCGCGGGCGGCGGGGACGGCGATGTTGAGCGCGGCGACCACCTGCCCGGCCGCGCGGATCGGGACCGCGATCGACCGCAGGCCCACCTCCAGCTCCTGGTCGACGACGGCGTACCCGTCGTCCCGCGCCCGCGCGACCTCGCGGATCAGTTCGGCGGCGCCGGTCAGCGTCCGGTCGGTGAGGGTCCGGCGGCCGGAGCGAGCGATCAGCTCGGACGCCTCCCCTTCGGGCAGCCCGGCCAGCAGGACGCGTCCCATCGCGGTGGCGTAGGCGGGGAAGCGGGTGCCGACGGTGATCTCGACCCGCATGATCCGGGACGCCTGCACGCGGGCGACATAGCGGATGTCGGCGCCGTCCAGCACCACGACGGACGCCGAGTCGTGCGCCCGCAGCATCAGCTCGCGCAGCTGCGGCCGCGCGAGCTCTTCGAACGTCAGCCCGCTGACCTGCCGGTATCCGAGGTCGAGGACGCGCGGCAGCAGCGCGAACCGGCCGCCGCTCTCCGCCGCGTAGCCGAGGGCGGCCAGCGACAGCAGCGAGCGGCGGGCGGTCGCGCGGGTCTGGCCGGTCAGCGCGGCGGTCTCGGAGATCGTCAGCCCGTCCGCGCGGGTTCCGATGGCGTGCAGGACGTCCAGACCACGATCCAGTGACTGGAGGAACTCCGCTCCCAGCCTCGCCTTCAGGTTCTTCTCCGCACCCGCGGTCGGAGCGGTGGCATCCGGCCGGGGCGGACGGGCCGCGACCCGCTCCAGGTCGGCGACGCACGCCATGACGGACGCCCGCGCACGCTCCCGCAACGACGCGGCCGAATGGCGGCTGAAGTGGCTGACCACGACCACGACCAACGTCCCCGCGGCGGCCCGGACGGGAACCGCGACCGCGACGAGCCCCGGCTCGACGAACTCGTCGTCGAGCGACCATCCGGACGCGCCGAACCCGCGCCCGGCGGGCAGCAGGCGCGCGGCGGGCAGCAGGTCACCGGCCTTGAAGGCGATCGCGAGGGAGCCGCCGGGACGCGACCGGCCGACGACGCGCAGGCCGTTCCGGTCGGGCGCGGCGAGCACGACCGACTCGTCCAGCTCGGCGGCGAGCCGCGCGACGCGACGCGCCAGGGCCCCTTCGGGATCCAGGCCGGAGAGGTAGAGGTTCCCGGCGTCCATCGTCCGCGGCGTCGCGACCACGTCTCGGCCGCGCCAGCGCAGGTAGCCGGTCTCCGTCAGCGTGCTCAGGACGCGGTCAACGGTCGAGCGGGCCAGCCCGGTCGCCGCGACGAGATCGGCGGGACGCAGCGGCCCGGAACGCCCGACGACCTCCAGGATCTCCAGCCCGCGCCTGAGCGGCCCGACCGGTTCGACCGGCTCGGTTGCCCCCATGCCCCCTCCTTGACATCGCCCGGACGACCACCCACACTGCCTCCACCATTATGAAGCAAAGTTCACTGGGCGAACACGAACAGGATTCCGGCATGGACAAGGTGGTGGCGAGCGCGACGGCGGCCGTCGCGGACATACCGGACGGAGCGTCGCTCGCCGTGGGCGGGTTCGGGCTGAGCGGCGTGCCGAACGTCCTCATCGAGGCGCTGCACGCGGCCGGGCCCGGCGGGCTGAGCGTCGTGTCGAACAACTGCGGCGTCGACGGCGGCGGCCTCGGCATCCTGCTGGAGGCGGGCCGGATCGTCCGCGTGACCGGCTCCTACATCGGCGACAACAAGACGTTCGCCCGCAAGTACCTGGCCGGTGAGGTCGAGGTCGAGCTGATCCCGCAGGGCACGCTCGCGGAGCGGCTCCGCGCGGGCGGCTGCGGCATCCCCGCCTTCTACACGCCCGCCGGTGTCGGCACGCCCGTCGCCGAAGGCGGCCTGCCGTGGCGGTACGGGGCGGACGGGAGCATCGCCGTCGTGTCCCCGGCGAAGGAGGTCCGCGAGTTCGACGGCACGTCCTACGTGCTGGAACGCGGCATCCGCACCGACTTCGCGCTGGTGCGGGCGCGGCGCGGGGACCGGCACGGCAACCTGGTGTTCGGCAAGGCGTCCCGGAACTTCAACCCGCTCGCCGCGATGGCGGGCCGCGTCACGATCGCCGAGGTCGAGGAGCTCGTGGACGCCCTCGACCCCGACGAGGTGCACCTTCCGGGCGTGTTCGTCCAGCGGGTGGTGGAGCTGACGCCCGCGCAGGCCGCGGCCAAGGGAATCGAGAAGAGGACGGTGCGCGCCTGATGGCCTGGACCCGCGACGCCATGGCGGCCCGCGCCGCCGCCGAGCTGACCGACGGCTCGTACGTGAACCTCGGCATCGGCCTGCCGACCCTCGTCCCCGGCCATGTGCCGCCCGGCGTCCACGTCGTCCTGCACTCGGAGAACGGGATCCTCGGCGTCGGCCCCTACCCGCGCGAGGACGAGGTCGACCCCGACCTGGTCAACGCGGGCAAGGAGACCGTCACGGTGCGCCCCGGCGCGTCCTACTTCGACTCGTCGCTGTCGTTCGGGATGATCCGCGGCGGCCACATCGACACCGCGATCCTCGGCGCCATGCAGGTGTCGGCGGGTGGCGACCTGGCGAACTGGATGATCCCCGGGGCGCTGGTGCGGGGCATGGGCGGGGCGATGGACCTGGTCCACGGCGCCCGCCGCGTGATCGTCCTGACCACGCACAACGCCAAGAACGGCAGCCCGAAGATCGTCGAGGAGTGCGACCTGCCGCTGACCGGCCGCGCGTGCGTCGACCGGATCATCACCGACCTGGCCGTACTGGACGTCACCCCGACCGGTCTCGCGCTGGTGGAGACCGCCCCCGGCGTCACCGTGGACGAGGTCGTGTCCCGGACCGGCGCCAAAGTGACCGTGACCACCTGAGCTCGCCGGCGGTGAGCCAGGCTTGCCAGTCGGCGTCGTAACGGGTGCCTATTGTGCGGGTCAGGAACGTCCGGGCGGCGTTCCAGTCGCCGGTGCGGTAATGGCCGAGCAGCGTGGCGATATCGTCCGGATGCTTCTCCATCATGTAACGGACGGCGAGATAGCTCCAGACGTAGATGCGGGACGCGTCGTCACGATAGGTGGTGTCCCATAACGCGCTCAGCGCGTACGTGCGCTTCGCCGCCTCCGCGATCGCCCGCCGGTTGGTCACCTTGCGGTACGAGTAGGAGACGTATTCGGCGATCCCTTCGATCCACCAGACTGTCGTCGGGGTGCTGACATTGGCGGTGAAGCCGCCATGCAGGTCGAACCGGCCGTCAAGGTAATGCGTGTATTCGTGGTTGAGATTCCGGATCTCGAACCTGGGACGTGCCTTCTCCGCCTCACTGGTGATGAACCTCGGCCGGTTGCCGGACGCGGCCGGGTCGCCTTCAAGGTAGATTCCGCCGGTTCTGCCGCCGTCAACGCCGAACAACGCGCCCGCGTAGGTGCGGTAGTCGGTGCTGGAGTCGAAGACGCACACCTCGATCGTGGTGTTGGCGTCGTCCGCGACCGGCTTGTTCCCGTCCTTCACCAGGGCGTGGAAATAGGCGTCCTGCCCCATCAGGCTCGCGCACGTGTCAGAGAGTTGGGCGGCCGTCATGTCCTGCGCACGGATCCTGATGTTCGGACCACACGCGTGATCGACCGTCAGGACCTTCCGCGCCAGCCGCCCCCGCAGATCGCACGTGCCGTAGTAGGAGCAGTTGTCCTGGTCGTAACGGCCTGTCATCTCGGCGACTCCGACCCATAACGGCGCCGTTCTCCCGGTCATACTGCTCGTGCCGAGCAGCCCTTTGACCAACGGCCTCACCTTGCCCCGCAACGAGGCATGTTGCAGAAAACGCCCCAGCTCACGCCCCGCGTTGGACGTCAGGTACCCACGCCCAGTACCCAGCAGCCCAACCTGACGGACGGCGAACGAACTCAGCACGTCAAGGACCCCCGGATCCGCTTCGACCGCCGAAACGAACTCGGGCAGATGGTGGCCGCGAAACAGCACCGTGTAGACGCTGTTGACCGCGTTGAGCATCCACCAGTGCTTGTCGTACGTGGCGTCGTAGCCGGTCAGCAGCCGCTTGACGACGTACACGTAGCGACCGTTCTCCCCCGCGCTGTCGACCAACGTGACGGCCTCGGCGAGGACCTCCCCATTCGCGTCACTCACCGTGGCCGACTTCGCGTTCCCGAAGTACGCGTCCAGCCCCGCCCGGACGGCCCTCGTCAGCCCGCCCCCATAAGAACCCACCACAGACGGCCGGTACCAACGAACGTAGTAACCAGCCCGCAGATACAGCACCAACTGGGCCGTACTCGTCCGGTTGTCCCCCGGATAATGCACCGCGTTGTCGCGCAATGCACCCGCGACCGCGACCATCTGAGACTCACGAAACGCGAAATAGGCGTCTCTGCCGGCCAGACTGAAAAGCGTGTCGATACACCCCGTCGACGACGCTTTGATCTGCCGCACCAACGCGCTTCCCGACCGGCCCGCGAAGTCACCAGGCTCACACACCCCGCCCGCCCGCGCCGCCTCCGCCCCGGGCCGACGCCCCGCGAATTCATCCAGCGGTGCCGACAATGGCGGACGCTCCTCCACCGGCAACACGGATTTACGAACGTCCCCGTCCACGCCCCCGGTCCGGGCCATAACGGGAGGCGGTTTCGGCGGGATACTCGCGGGCGAGGCCAGGAAGCCGACCACGAGCGCGAGCACCACCGATATCCCCACGCCCCTCGCATTTCCTGCGCCATGCTTCGCGAAACCCGCCGATCACGCACCGGAACGCAAAATCCCGGGCCACGAACGCGAACACAACTGGTGAACCGGCGCGTACCGAACGCGACATCGGGGCAGACTGGTTTTCCCAGCCGATGCGAGCGGAAGGCGTCATCCGTGTCCGAAATGATCGACATGATCGACAACTCCGTCGACGACTACTACCGGGAGGAGATCACCCAGGCCGCCGCGGGCAGCCGGGTCTACCTCTACAGCCCCTCGGTCCTCCAGACCGCCGCCGAGGCGCTGCAGGGCGTACACGACGCGCTCGACGAGCACGACATCGCCACGCCGTTCACCCGGCGCCTGGGTTCGCTCGCCGCCAGTATCCTCGACGCCTGCGTCGAGCGGTTCGCGAGAGAGAACTACGACCCGTTCCTGGACGCGCCGGTCGACCCGGTCGCGCTGCTCGACACCGCGGTCTCCTTCGCCGGCGACCGCGTCGACTGGGACCTGACCCCGCTGGCGGGCCCCGCGATCGCCGAGAGCCGCGCCGAGGTCGCCTACGTCACCCTGCCCGCCGCACCCGAATCGGCGTGCGGCCAAGAGGCGGCGGCCCGGCCGCTCGTCGTGTCGCTCGGCCGTCCGGACCGGGCCGCCGTCGACCTCGTCTACTCCTCCGGCGGCGGCCCGCTCCGCGACTACGAGCCCGGCCCCTGGTCCTGGCACCTCGGCCACGAGGTCCCAGGACACCTCTTCCTCGGCACCGACACCAAGATCGTCGCGCCCGAGCCGTCCCATGAGACGGCGGGCGAGATCGCCCAGGTCATCGCCGCCGTCCTCAACGGCGAACTCGACCTCCCGAGATAGCCTCCGGCGGCGGCCCGGACCTCACGCGTCGGCCGTGGCCTCCGCACCGCCGCTGATCCGGGTGATCCGGTCGTCGAGGTCGAAGTGCACGGTCAGCCGATCCGGGTTCTCGCCTCCTCCCGGACGCTCACCCTCCATACGAGCGGGCGTTTCCGACACGATCTCGGCGCCGTCGCCGCTGAGAATCGCGTTGACGTCCGGGTGCTCCTTGGCCCTCTCCAGCGGGCAGCGAACGGTGACGCGGTGCCCGTCGGCGGATTCGACGACGATCACCGCGCGCGACTCCTCGATCTCGAACCCGTGGCGCTCCATGAAGCCGCGGACCACGCGCCGCTGCTCGTACGGCCAGACCTCGGCGGCCCGCATGAGGAGGCGCGGAGCGGCCACACCGTCGAATTTCGCGGCGGGCACGTCCGGGTCGTCGACGGCCAGGACGAGACGTCCCTTCCCGTCGTTGACGTTGACGAAGTTGACGCCCGTGGCCCCGATCAGCGGGGCGGCGGAAAGGGCCATCGTGAACGCGCCCCCGGCGGGATGGTTGAACCGGGAGAAGTCCAGATGCCCCTTGAGCAGTTCGGGGATCTGGTGCCTTTCGCCGAAGTTCCGAATGATGCTCAGGTCGGCCAGGGCGGGCAGATCCTGGTCCCAGCTGGGGTTGTCCCAGGCCCACAACCAGGTCTGGGAAACGTTCGAGAAACTGCCGAGGACGGTGAGCCCCTTCAGGGTGCGGCCGTCCAGGGTCACGGTCGCCTCCTCCGGGTTCCATTCGATGTGGTTCTGTGTGAACGCGTCGTTGAACACGTCCTGCTGTTGGATGGAGACGGCGGCGATCTCGCTCGCGAACGCCTGGAACTCCGGGCTGTAGAAGGTCGGACCGTCCGGGAACTCGCCCCAGAACTCGGCCATCCGGTGCCGTCCCGCGTTCGTGTAGATGTCGCTGAGCCTGCGCGCCGCCTTCTCGTTGCCGACCTCCAGGACCGCCCTTCGCAACCAGGCGATGCCCTCGTCCACGTTCTGCTCGGACAGATACAGGTTCGCCATCGCGTTGGCGGCGTTGGCATGCTTGAGGTCGGCGGCGCGCCGCCATGCTTCCAGGCGCTTGCCGGGTTCGCCCCGGTCCTGCCAGGCGAATCCCAGGTTGTACGCGGCGATGGCGTTACCGAGGTCGGCCGCCCGCTCGTACCATTCGGTGGCGGCGACGAGATCGCCTTTCCCGTCATCGTCGTAGATGGCCCCCAGATTGGCGGCCGCCTTGTCGTCGGAATCCAGTTCCCAGGCGCGCTCGTAGCAGTGTTTCGCCTCGTCCACGTCCCCCCGGTCGCGCAGCAGCACCCCGAGATTGAGGTACGCGCCCCCGTGGCCGCCCTCGGCGGCCTTCCGGTACCAACGCTCGGCCTCCTCCAGATCCCCGCGCGCCTGCTCGGCGTAACCGACCTCGAACGCGCTCTCCGGCAGTCCCTTCTCCGCCGCGCGCCGATACCATTCCTCGGCCCCGCCCTTGTCGCCCCGCTTCCCCAGCAGCTCCGCCAGATCATGGGCCGCGGCCGGCAGCCCATTCTCGAACGCCTCCCGGAAGCACCGTTCCGCCTCCGCCAGGTCGCCCTCGCGCCGCGCGCGGAGCCCCTGCTCATGCAGGACGGTCGCCTCAGCCGGAAGTCCGGCATCGTTCATGGGAGCACCCCTCGTGGTTCGTTGGACCGATTGATCGTGAAGTACGACGACAAACACCGATCACCGGTTCATCCCGGCCACCTCGGCCCCAGGCGCGGATCAGACACCGATCAGGCATCGATCAGGCGGCGGGTCGCCTAGCTTGGCCCTCGGCAGGCAGAAGGTGCCTCGAACCGAGAAAGGAAGCAGTCCCCTCCATGAAATTCCGAAAGCTGGCGGTCGCGCTGTTGACGCCGACGATCGCGGTGTCCACGCTCGCCCTCACCGAAACAACCGCGCACGCCGCAGGCTTCAAGCATAAGTGCCTCGACCCCGTCAAGGCGTCCGATGACCCTGGCGGGAAGAACGTCACTGGAATCAGCAGGCGCGAAGGGAACAGTGCCGAGTTCTTCCAGGTCACCTTCCTGGCCAAGGGAGAAAAGATCCGGATCTGGGATCGGAGGGACGCGGACGGAACCCCTGGCCCCAAATTCAACGTGGAGGTTATTGATCGTACAAAGGGCAAGACCTGGCGCCGGCCCTTCGCGGGCGGCTACGACGCTTCAGGAGTCTACGACCTCGGTCCAGACAAGATCGGCCAATCCGGCAATATCAAGGAGGGGCACAAGATGGCTGTACTCATCTCCACCGCCGGTGGCGGCACCACGGGGACGTGCAAGGGCGGAGTGTCCTAGCCCGGTCAGGCGACGGTCCCGGTCTGTTCGTGTACGCCCTTCCCCGGAGCACGCGACCAGACCGGGACCGTCACTTACCGGAGGATTCGTCCTTGGCGGTGAGCATCACATCGTGCTTGGGCACGGTCGGCCAGCTGGCTCCGTGCCCGACAAACCCCCTCTGACGTCCGGCGGTCGTTCTGAGAAGGTGCATGACTGCGCCCCCCACAGCGAAGATGATGATCAAGGTCGTGCCGATATCGGTGTCTTCGCCGACCGGGGTGAACGCCAAGACCAAGGCGGCCACGGAAATGGTGAAGGTAACCGCCACGCTGCCCCAGGCGCGAACCCGCCTGCGACGGGTGGCGGCGACGCTGTGCACGGCGTAGTTCAGCGTCTTCCCGCACACCGGACACTGGACCGACCAGCGACGCGCGGGCTCGCCGTCCGCCGGCCTCTCGACCAGCCGGCGCTCACCTTCGTACCTCCAGGACGGGGAGCCGAACAATGACGGACGTCCCCAGAAGTCCATGCGGTGCGAAATGACGATCGACTGATTCCGCTCTAATGACGACCGGAACAGGGTGGCCATCGAAACGTCCTCTCAGCTCAAGGCCGGTCCCCGGCCGCGAGGGGGCGTGTTCACGGCCGGGGAGCGATCGAACGCACCCCCATCATCCGAGCCACCGCACGGGACCCCTCCCGCGCCACCGGCGACCTGACCGTCAGGCGAGCGCGCGGGCGAGGAAGCCGCGGATAAGGTCGGCGATCTCGCGTCCGTGGGTCTCCAGCGCGAAGTGACCGGCGTCGAGGAGGTGGATCTCGGCGTCGGGCAGGTCGCGGGCGAACGCCTTGGCGCCCTCGGCCCCGAAGATCTCGTCGTTGCGGCCCCAGGCGATCAGCGTGGGCGGACGGTGCGTGCGGAAGTACTCCTGGAACCCCGGGTAGCCGTCGAGGTTGAACTGGTAGTCCCAGAACAACTGGAGTTGGATCTCCTTGTTGCCGGGCCGGTCGAGATAGGACTGGTCCAGGGTCCAGGTGTCCGGGGACAACAGGTCCAGGCGGTCGGCGGGGACGCCGTGCGTGTACTGCCATCGGGTGGCGTCCGGCTCCAGCAGTTTCCGGACGGCAGCCTCGTTCGCCCCCCGGTCCTTGGCGTGGGCGAACAGCACCTCCCAGAAAGGCGTGAAGCCCTCCATATAAGCGTTGCCGCTCTGGCTGATAATGGCGGTGACCCGCTCGGGGTGACGGCTGGCGATACGCAGCCCGATAGGTGCGCCGTAGTCCTGGATGTAGAGCGCGAACCGGTCGAGCCGAAGCGTGTCGAGCAGCCCGAGCGTGATTTCGGTGAGGTTCTCGAAGCTGTAGTCGAACTCGTCCACGAGAGGCATCGCCGACTGCCCGAACCCGATGTGATCGGGCGCGATGAGGTGGAAATCACCCGCCAGATCACGCAGCAGCCCACGGAACATCGCCGAACTGGTGGGGAAGCCGTGCAGCAGAACCAGCGTGGGGTTGGACGCGTCCCCGGCCTCCCGGTAGAAGACGTCGAGCCCCTTGATCTGGACGGTGTGGTAACGGACGTTCATCCTGCACTTTCCTTTCGGTGGGTCGTCCAACGGGTGGACAGAGCGGCCGGCACAGGACCGGCCAGGAATGCGGCGGCGAGGCTCAGCGCCACGCCGAGGGCGAAGTAGCCCCGGTAACTCCCGGTAACGGAATGGACGGCGGCCGCGACGCCGAGCGCGACCCCGGCCGAGACCTGGTGGATCACCCAGGCCGGGGCGAGCCCGCGACCGAGCCGGGCCCCGTCGAGATCGCGGGTCAGCAGCGCCATCGTGAGCGGGATGACGGTGAACGAGGCCGTCCCGAAGATCACCGCAGCGGCGATCAACGGACGGGGCCCGGTGGCGGTGGCCGCGAGCACCAGCGCGACGGCCCGGACCACATGCACCCCCCGGAGCAGCCGCTCCGGCTCGAACCTGCGCATCAGCCGGGCGATGCCGAGCTGGGAGATCCCGGCGGCGACCGCGCTGACGGCGACGAGCCGTCCCGCCTCGGTGGCCGTCCAGCCCAGCTCGGTGGCGTACTTGGGCAGCAGCAGGATCAGGACGTACAGCGTCGCCGAGTGCAGCCCGAACGACACCAGCAGCCGCCCCTTGCCCCGCAACCTGACGGCACCGGCCCCCTCCGGAAGCGACGGCCTGCCTTCACGCGGCAGAACGACCGCCAGCACACCCATGGCCAGCAACCCGGCGACCCCAAGGATCAAATAGGCGCCGCGCACACCAACCGGGTCGAACAATGAGGTCGCCGCCCACGGGACGAGCACCTGGCCAAGGTTGATCCCGACAGCGGCACGGGCCAGCGCCGCCCCGGCCCGGTCGCCAGAGGAGCGTCCGATCAGGGTCGTGACCGCCAGGCTGGACGAGGCCGCGAAACCCAGCCCGCCGAGCACCACATACGCGGCGACGAACTGCCATGGCTCGCGCACCGCCGCCAGCGCCACATAACTGCTGGAGATCAACGTCAGCCCGGCCAGCAGGACGAACCGCGCCCCGAGCCGGTCGAGCAGCGCGCCGACCACCGGCTGCGCGGGCCCGGTCACCGCGGTCGCGAGCCCCGCCGCGACGGCGAGCGTCGTCGCCGACAGCCCGTACGAGTCGGAGACCAGCGCGAAGAAGACCCCCGCCGAGAAGTTGAGCCCGAACGACACCGCCTGCGCGACAAGCGCCACCCCGACAACACGTCTCTCCCCCACGACCACTCCCTCTAACCGTTAAACAAACATACAACGGTTAGAGTTATGTCATCACACCAACTAACTTGTCAAGTCCGTCTTACTGGTTAGAATGAGCCCATGGTGCGCAGACCGCTGACAGGTGAGCCCCTGCCACTGGACCTGGTCAACACGCGTTGGCCGGACGCCGGAGTGCTGCGGGACGAGTTCGACGACCCCGCCGCGTTCGGGGCCTGGCTACGCGAACACGACCTCCCGTCCACCCACCCAGAGCGCTACCTCGCCCCACTCCTGACGGCCCGCACAGCCATCCGCCGTTCCCTGGACGAGGGCATGGACGACGAGGTCAACGCCGTCCTGGCGCACGGCACCCTGCGCCTCTCCCTCCGAGACGGCACCCCGGCCGAGCACCTTGACCTGGACGACGAGTCATGGCGCCCCGCATGGCTGGCGACCCGGGCCTACCTCGACCTTCTCGCCACAGCACCCCCGGACCGCCTCCGCCACTGCGACGGCCCCGAATGCGTCCTGTGGTTCCTCGACACCTCACGCAACGGCCGCCGCCGCTGGTGCTCGATGTCCGGCTGCGGCAACCGAGCCAAGGCCAACGCCCACTACGCCCGCACCACCACCCGCCAATAACCCAAGCAATACCGGAGGTTGCGCGACGGGCCACCTGGGGGAAAAC
>JBOHBY010001286.1:0-4352 GCA_050698635.1 Spirillospora sp. | reverse complement strand
TCCTCGCCCGGCCTCCCGCCCGCCTTGGCTCCCGGCCGCCGCCCTCCGCCGTGACCACCCGCGCCGCGCCTTCCCGTAGTAACCGCAGCGCTCGCTAGCGGACGACCATTCCGCGCTCCGCACCGTTTTTGCTGCACTCACTCAACGACACGGCCTAGCGGAGATCGAGGCGACACAGGGAGTTCGTGGTGTACTCAACACCCTCCCTCCCCACCGTTCACACCCACGGCAGGCGCGCACAACACGGACACAGACCACGACGCGCAATCATCCCCACCACGCCACCAGGCCCGCCGCTTGCCCTCACCCCGAAGGCTCCGCATCCCGCGCCGGAGGAACCGCCGACTGACGACCAGAGCGCCCGGCCACCGGCCCCTTACCTCGCGGACGCTCAGGCAGTTTCAGCCGCCGCGCCGCCGAGCTGATCGCCCCGCGCGACCGGCCGAAGTGCGTCTCCAACTCCGCCATGCCCGTGGTGAGCCACAGACGCCGCAACTCCTCTTCCTCCTCCGCCGCCCAAGACCGCCCGTGATTGCGGTTCTGCCCCCGCAACCGAGCCGTCGAGGCCGCCGCCCCACGGTCCAGCGACCGCACCACAGCCGCCGGAACATCGAGCGCGACCGCGCCACCCGACATCAGCACTAACCGATCAGCGTCCACCGTGATCTCGTCGAGCACGGCCGAACCGAACTGTTGCGGCGCGGCGAAAATCACCCGTACCTGACCCATGCGCGACACCCCGTCCATTGACCAGCATCGACCACACCACGTGATACCCACACCAATCCGCCGACATGCCCCAGCCCGCCGCCCGAGGCCCGCCCCACACCCCGAGCAGGCGCACAAGGTGCCGCTTGAGGGGTTCCGCCCGCACCTGGGGCACCGCGCGCCCGTGCCGGTCTCCGGCGATGCTGTCCAGCCCCTCCGCTAGGTGCCGCGACTGCGATGACGAGCGCACGCGGCCGGGGTGCCTCCCGGCAGCCGAACCGGGCCCCGGAGGGGACCACGCCGGGCCACGGGCCGCAAGGGCGCTTCGCGTCACTTCGTGATGGCGCAAGCGCCACCCTTGCACCCCGCATCCCGGCGTGGTGCGCGATGCGCCCCGGCTCACCCACCAGGAGGCACACGTGTTCACCACCGCTCAGACACTCGCCATCGCAGCCGCTATCGCCGGACGCTGGGAGGAGCTGGACAGCATCGCCTACGACCTCACCGAGGAGATGACGGCAGAAGCCGCCGCGCTACTCCTAGAGCGCGGGGAGAAGGCCGCCGCGCTGATCCTCTGCAACGCAGCCGCCCAGGCAGCCCAGGCCGTAGGGCTCTGACCCGCACGGCGGGGGCCGGTCACCACCGGTCCCCGCAACCCCCACGGGGTTCCGCGACCGGCAGCCACCACCACCGCGCAATCGTCCCGCACAGTGCGCCGGACGGCCGCCGGCTGCTAGACAGAGTGAGCAAGAAACCGCAGGTCACCAACCTGCCGCCCGAGCGCTCCACCCGGCAAACGGCCAGTGACACCAGGGGCCCGCTCAACGCCCCAGCAGGCGCACAAGGTTCGGCTACTTCGGTTCCCAACCAACCCCGACCCCCACCCCTTACACGGACCCGCCTCCGGCGTAGGGCTCTGCCCATAAGAGCGGTGCGACCCTGCCAGCACGCTAAGCCGCCATCGCGCAGACTAGGCAAAGTGGGCATTCACCCAGACCCCCACGGAGCTAAGGCGAGTGACGGAGCGCCGGGCGCGGCCTTGGGCGGGGACCCCTCCGGCGGGCCGCCCCCGGCCTGAAGTGGGCAGCCCAAGGGCAGCCCGGAGCCCCGGAAGGCTAGCAGCCCGCCGCCCCACCCAAGGCCGCACCCGGCTTCCCACAACAGCGCAGGTCAGAGCGCGGAAAAGAAGTGTCACAGTCCGGTTGCAGTCTTGCCCGCCCCGTTCGGGCCGAGCAGGCCGTAGACCGTGCCGCTCGGCACGGCGAGGTCGAAGCCGTCCAGCGCCTTCTTCTCTCCGTAGTTCTTGCGGATCCCCTCGGCGAGGATCGCGTTGTCCGGCATGCCGCCTCCCATTTCGCGTATGCCCTACGCAAATTAGCGTACACTATACTCGAAGTGGTCGCGAAGCGGTGCGGGACCGGGCTGTAACGTCATGGCATCGCGGCCCGGCGGGCGGCGCCGCACACGGAAGAAGTCAGGACGGACGATGACGACGGAGCACGGCGACGGGCGCGGCGGCGAGGAGCGCGACCTCGGACGCAGCCTCAAGCTGCTGTGGGGCGAGCGGACCCGGCCCGCGCGCGGCCGCCCGCCCGGCCTCAGCCTCGACCGGATCGTCGCGGCGGCCGTCGAGGTCGCCGACGAGCTCGCCCTCACCGAGGGGCTCGACGCGCTGTCGATGCGCCGCGTCGCGACCCGACTGGGCGTCGGCACGATGTCGCTGTACCGCTACGTCCCCGGCAAGAGCGAACTGCTCGACCTCATGCTCGACCGCGTCATCGAGAACCCCGATCCCGAGCAGGCCGGATGCGCGGACGACGACAGCGGCTGGCGCGAGATCCTCGCGGCCGACGCCCGCGACTACTGGGGGCTCTGCATGGCGCATCCCTGGTACCCGTTCGTGGACCAGAGCCGTCCGCTCCTCGGCCCCAACTCCCTGCGCGGCCTCGACCAGCTCCTTGGCCGCCTGCGCCGCTTCGGCCCCGACGACCGGTCACTGATGATGATGGTCGGCGTCCAGTACGACTACGTGACCGGCGTCGCGCGCAGCCACATCAACGAGCTCCGCGCCGAGACGCGCACGGGCGTCAGCAGCGAGGAGTTCTGGGAACAGCAAGGCCCGACGCTGGAAAAGGCCCTGAACAGCGGCGCGTTCCCGACCATGGCCGACCTCGACGAGAAGACCTTCGACTTCTCCTACGAGCAGCTCTTCGAGTTCGGCCTGAACCGCCTCCACGACGGTTTCGCGTCCCTCCTGGACGCCCCGGCAGGTTGAGCGCCCGGCTCAGGCCCCGGCTCAGGCCCCGGCTCAGCCGGGGACGGGGAACGCGACAGGGCCGCGGTGCCCGTCACGGTCGACGGCCCGGACGCCGAAGAACGCGTTGTCCTTGGACAGGTCGATCCGGACTTCCGTGACGTTCCCGACCGGGATGACGTGCGTCCAGTCGGGGCTGGTCGTCTCCCGCCACACCACCTCGTAGCCGGCGAGGTCGGGTTCGGTGCCGCGGTCCCAGACCAGGTCGGTGTCGTTGGTGAGCTGGTCGGTGCGGACGCGGGCGTTCTTCGGCGTCCCCGGCGCCTGCGCGAGCGACCACAGCGCGGCGGCGTTCACCCTGGCGACGCGGGCGATGTAGTCGAAGTCGCAGAACTCGGGGAGGTCGCCGTACTGCTTGCCGTCCTCCACGCGGACGTCCTGGTGCTGGTGCGCGAAGTCCTCGTGGGGCTCGGTGAAGCGGGCGGCGGGATAGTCCTGCTCCAGGTAGCCGATGTGGTCGCCGCCGCGCAGGTAGCGGTCGCGGCGGTAGATCGTCCGGACGCGCGCGCCGGTGGCGCGTTCGTCGGCGACCGACACGACGAACCGGGCGAGCTGCCGGGACGGCGAGTCGTTCTCGCCGCCGACCGAACGGCGCACGTCGCCCTCGCCCGGGGTCTCGGCGGTCGGGACGCCCTCGGCGAACAGCCGCACCGAACGCGGGTCGCGGGTGCCGTCGTCGGCGGTGCTGCTGCCCACGATGTCGTTGGTGAACATCCCCTGCACGTCGGCGTTCGCGGCCTTGTACTGCTTCGCCTGGTAGCGCGCCCCGTACAGGCCCTGCTCCTCCCCCGCCACGGCGGTGAAGACGATCGTGGCCTCCGAGCGGCGCTTGGCCATCACCCGCGCCAGCTCCATGACGACCGCCACGCCGGACGCGTCGTCGTCGGCTCCGGGCGCGTCCGCGGTCGCGTTCATGACGTCGGTGACGCGCGAGTCGTAGTGGCCGGACACCACGTAGATCCGGTCGGGGCTCGCCGAGCCGCGCAGCGTCGCGACGACGTTGGTGATGCGGGTCGCGGTCGGGATGCGGGGCCCCGGCTCCTGGACGTAGGACTGCGACTCGGCGGTCATCCGCCCATTGGACGTCGCCGCGTACCGCTTCATCTCCGCGAGGATCCAGTCGCGCGCGGCGCCGATGCCGCGTTCGGGGTCGTCCTGGACCGACAGCGTGTGCCGGGTGCCGAAGCCCACCAGCTTCCGGACGGTCGCCTCGACGCGGTCCGGGTCGATCTCGCGCAGCAGGGCGCGCAGTTCGGCGTCCGGGCGCTGGGGGGTGACGGGCTTGCCGGGGCCGTCCGGCCAGTCCCGCTCCGGCGCGGCGGGCGAGGCG
>JBOHBY010001285.1:0-1940 GCA_050698635.1 Spirillospora sp. | reverse complement strand
ACCGGGATCACGGGCGCGAGGTCGAACAGGTCTTCGGCGACCAGGTCTTCGGCGATCATGCGAACTCCCTCATGGACAGGTTCTGCGCCAGCCGCATCGTGGCCCCGGCAAGCGCCGGTCCCGGGTGGACGATCAACGCGGTCGGGATGCCGCGCACGTAGTCCTCGACGGGAGGCTTCCCCTCGAAGCGGGCACGGAACGCGCTGTCGTGGAGCACGTCCGTGATGCGCGGCAGGATCCCCCCGCCGAGATAGACGCCGCCGCGGGCGCCGAACGTCAGGGCGACGTTCCCGGCGTGCGCCCCGAGCAGCGCGCAGAACATCAGCAGGGTCTCGTGGCAGCGCGGGTCGTCGCGGCGTTCGGTGATCTCCTGGGCGGTGAGCTGCTCGGCGCGTTCGCCGTCGAGCGCCGCCAGATACCGGTGGAGGCGGATCAGCCCGGCGCCCGACAGCAGGTATTCGGCGTTGACCGTGCCGCGTTCGGCGCGCAGCAGCCGCACGACCTCAAGCTCACGGTCGGTCGCGGCCGGGACGTCGACCTGCCCGCCCTCACCCGGCAGCGGCACCCACCCGGACGGCGTCGGCACGAGCCCCGCCACCCCGAGCCCCGTGCCCGGCCCGACCACGGCGACCGGCGCGCCCGCGCCCGCCGCCGGTTCGGGGAGGTCCTCCCCGCCGACCGGGATCAGATCATCTTCGCCAAGGCGCGGCAGCGAAAGGGCCAGCGCCTCGAAGTCGTTGATGATGTCGAGACAGGGCACGCCGAGGTGGGCCCGAACCGCCTCCGTGGTGCCTTTCCAGCCCGCGTTCGTGAGGTGGTATGTCCCGTCCGTGACCGGCCCGGCGACCGCCAGGCACGCCGCCGACGGCCGGACGTCCGGCGCGTACCGGGCGAGATAGTCGGCCGCGGCGTCGCCGAGATCGATGTGGTCGCGAGTAGGGAGGGACTTGACCCGGGACGGGAGCCCGTCAGGCCCGTCCACCAGCGCGAACCGGGAGTTGGTGCCACCGACGTCAGCAACCAGCCAGGGGCCCGAACCGCCGGTCACGCGAAGACTCCGGCGCCCTGCTCGGCAGGCCCGACCGCATGCCGGAACGCCCGGAACAGTTCGCGTCCCGTCCCCCAGGCGTCGCCCGGTGGCGGACCGGCGGCGGGTTCGCGGGCCTCGAACTCGCCGTCCGGGACGAGGACCTCCAGGACCCCGGCGTCCGCGTCGAGCCGGACGATGTCCCCGTCGCGGACGCGCCCGAGCGGCCCGCCCGCCGCCGCCTCAGGCGACACATGAATCGCGGCGGGCACCGCGCCCGAAGCCCCGGACATCCGCCCGTCGGTGACCAGCGCCACCCGATGCCCCCTGTCCTGCAGCACGGACAGCGGCGGCGTCAGCCGATGCAGCTCCGGCATCCCATTGGCGCGCGGCCCCTGGTTCCGGACGACCGCGACGACGTCCCGGTCGAGCTCCCCAGCCGCGAACGCGTCCTGAAAGGACTCCTGCGAGTCGAACACGCGGGCCGGGGCCTCGATCGTCCGGTGCTCGGCGCGCACCGCCGACACCTTGATCACCGCCCGGCCCAGGTTGCCGCGCACGGTGTGCAGCCCGCCGTGCGCGTCGAACGGCTCCGCGACAGGACGCAGGACGGCCGTGTCGCCCGACGCGCCGACCGTGTCCCGCCACTCGACCTTCCCGCCGCCGACCACCTCCGGGACGCGCCTGTACGCGGCCAGGGTGTCGCCGCCGACCGTCCTCGCGTCCTCGTGGAGGAGACCGGCGTCGATCAGCTCGCCGATGAGGAACGCGGTGCCGCCCGCCGCGTGGAAGTGGTTCACGTCGGCGGACCCGTTCGGGTAGAGGCGGGTGAGCAGCGGCGTGACCTTGGAAAGCTCGTCGAAGTCGTCCCAGGTCAGCTCGATCCCGGCCGCCGCCGCCATCGCGACCAGGT
>JBOHBY010001284.1:0-3016 GCA_050698635.1 Spirillospora sp. | reverse complement strand
GGGCGTCGCTGAGCGCGCCCTCCCCGCAGCCGATGTCCAGGACGCGGGACGGCTCGCCGTGCAGCAGCTTCGCGGCGATGTGGTCGTGCAGGCTCCGCGCCCCGATCAGGTACTTCCTGGTGACCCTGGAGGCGAGGCGGAAGCGCTCCGGGTCCGAGTCGTAGTCGGGTGTGAGGGCCATGGACTGAGTCTGCCCGGTGAGCCGCTTTGAAAAGCGTTCGTGGGCGACGGCCCCAGGGGGCAGGGGGTCGCGCAGAGGGGTCAGGCGGTGGCGCCGCCGTCGACGACCAGGTCGTGCCCGACCACGTGGCTCGACGCGTCCGACGCCAGCCACAGCACCGTTTCGGCCACCTCGGACGTGTCGGCCACACGCCCGGACGGGGCGGCCGTACGCATTCGTTCCGCGCGCTGCGCGTCGGTCTCACCGGGCAGGAGCGACATTGGCGTGTCGCTGGCGCCGGGGCTGACGGCGTTGACGCGGACGCCGTCGGCGATGTGGTCGAGCGCGGCGGCGCGGGTGAGGACGCTGACCGCCGCCTTGGACGCCGCGTACGCGCCCAGGCCCGGACGGCGCATGTGCGCTCCGATGTTGGACGCGAGGTTGACGATCGTCCCGCCGCCATGGCCGCGCATGTACGCGATCTCGTGCTTCATCGACAGGAACACGCCTGTCACGTTCACCGCGAGGACGTCGTCCCAGGCGGCCTCGTCGATGTCGGCGACGGGCCCGGCGGCGGCGAGGATCCCGGCGTTGTTGACGGCGGCGTGCAGGCCGCCGTGCCGCGCGGTGACGGTCTCGACCATCCGGGCGACGGCGGACGAGTCGGTCACGTCGGCGACGACATGGTCGGCGCACGGGCCGATCTCCTTGACCGCCTCGGCGAGCGCGGTCGCGTCGCGCCCGGCGAGGACGACCGTGGCGCCGTCGCGGACGAAGGAGCGCGCGATGGCGCGGCCGATGTGGCCCGCCCCGCCGGTGATGAGCACGATCTTGCCGTCGAACGTCATGATCTGACTCCTAATACTAGATCGATCGTTCTTGAATGAGGGTGAAGAAGCCCCGCCTTTCGGAAGGCGGGGAGACGGGGAGGCAGGGAGACGGGGAGGCGGGGAGGCGGGGAGGCAGGGAAGTCAGTCGAAGATGGTCAGCGCCTCGCGTGTCGCGTCATGCAGGCGGGCGTCGTCGGCGGGTGCGCGGCCCAGCACGCGAAGGCCCTGTAGGAAAACGACCAGGAACCGGGCCAGCGCGCGCGGGTCCCGGCCCGGGGCGAGCTCGCCCTGTGCGCGGGCGCGGGTCAGCGCCGAGGTGAGCGACGCCTCCAGGTAGGTCCAACTCGCCTCGACCAGGCGGGCCGCCTCGGGATCGCGGGCGGCGAGCTCCACCGCGGTGTTGACCACGAAGCAGCCGTGTCGTGGCCGGCCACGGGACGACTCGGCCGCATAGCTCTCGATCAGTGCCCGTACCTGCGGCAGGACGGGACCCGGCTGCGACAGCGCCTCCGCGACCGACGGGTCGGTCGTCCGCAGGTAGTGCTCGAACGCCCTCAGGTACAGCTCGTGCTTGCCGCCGAACGTCGCGTAGATGCTGGCGCGGGCGACGCCGAGGCGCGCCACGAGATCGGCCATGGAGGTCGCCTCGTATCCGCGCTCCCAGAACAGGTCGAGGGCGCGCTGGAGGGCCTCGTCAGGGTCGAACTCCTTCGTCCGTGCCATGGCAGGACGATATGGCTATTGGGAACGATCGGTCAAATATCGGGGCCGCGGGCGGGCGGGGACGGCCGGACGGTCGAGGTCCAGGGCGTCCAGCACCGACCCGTCAGCCGCGCCTCGTTCACCCATTTCGCGCCCCATGGCAGCAGCCGGCCGGCGTTGCGGACCGTCCGGCCCGACCCGTACTTCACCAGATGCCGCCCCATCTCACCGGACGAGCGACGCGCCAGGGGCTCCTCTGGGGCTGAGCTGCCGGCGCCGCCCAGTTCCATCCATTCGCCGTCGCGGCGGTGGAACGTCCAGCCCTCGATGCAGCCGGATGGCGCGTCCTCCGACTGGTGCAGGAACGTGACAGCGGCAACGTCGCCGTCCATGTCGAGCCCGAGGGGAAGGAAGTCCCGCCCGTCGGCGAAGGCGGCGAAGGCGGCGAAGGCGGCGGGGGCGGCGGGGGCAGGGTCGGGCAGGCCGTCCCTGAGGAGCCGCATGCACTCCTCACGCACCTCATGATCGTTCATGTCGCCGAGTGGTCGTTCATGTTGCGGGGACCTCTGGATCGTGCAGGCAGGACACATTACGCGTGACGTAGGACGGGACACATCACGCAGGACGAAGGGCCCTCTCGCGAGAGGGCCCCCACGTGTGGATTCACTCTAGAGGTCCGACTTGTCTGGTTTTGTCCGGCATGGGGTGGCGCTAGGTTCACCCCGGCACCTGATGCCCGGTTCATGGTGGGTCGCGAACCAGGGCAATACGGTTTCTCCATGGCATCCACCCCCGGGACCGCGCCGCGTGCCCGCGTGTACGCTCCGTGGTCGGCGACGGCGTGGCGCGACACCACGTTCGTCGCGTCCGGGGTGCCCTTGCAGGCCGCCGGGTGGCTGATCGCGGGCTCGCTCTGGATGGTCTGGACGCCGAGAACACCGCTGCCGGTCCTGATCCTCGCCGCCTCGTCGATCGTCCTGGTGCTGCTGGTGCTGCGGCCGTTGACGTCCTGGCAGCGGGAACGATGCTGGGCGATGCTGGGTCTGCACATCCCGCGGATGCCCGGCTTCGACGACGAACGTCCGCACTACGCGCCGCGCTACACGCCGCGTGATCTGCGGTCGCCCGAGCTGTGGCGTGTCATGCAGTACCACATGGTCGCGGGGCCGTTTCTCGCGCTCGGCGGCCTCGGCGTCGTCGTCATGTGGGCGAGCGGGCTGGCGCTCACCGGGTCCGGGCTGTACGGGTGGGCGCTGCCGTCGTCCAGTCCGGTGAACCCGGTCGCCCATCCGGTACGGGTCGTCGTCCTCACCCTGGCCGGCGG
>JBOHBY010001283.1:0-2215 GCA_050698635.1 Spirillospora sp. | reverse complement strand
TCTCAGGGGCGGGGCGGCGGGTTGTCGCCGTCGTACATGCTCTCGTCCCGCCGTCTCGGCTGGAACCGCGGCCCGCGCTGCTGCATTCGGGACATCATCAGCATTTGCAGCACGAATGACACCCCGCCCACGATGATCAGGATGACGCCGATGATGTGGATGTCCACCGGGTCGGTCATCGCGTCCGGCTTGATCGCGAACTTGAGGATCAGCCCGAGCGTGATCGTGAAAATACTGACGCCGACACCCATGCGATGACCTCCGCCAGACGATCCGTGTCCGTGCTCTTTAACTATCCGTTCGGGTCGTCCGTCACACGTCGGAGGATCACCCGCGAGGCCGGTGACGAGACGGGGACCTTGTCTTACGAGACGGGGACCTTGTCGAACTTCCCGAACGGCCCGGCGTCGAAGGTGACGGACGTGACGTTCCCCGTCGGCGCGGGCAGGTAGACGAAGCCGCGAACGGGCTGGTTGACGGCGGTGCGGAAAACAGCGCGTCCCGGGTCGACGTACGCGCTGGGGGCGGTCGGCGTCCTTGGTCCGACGCGGACGGCGCGGTACACGTCCTTGCCGCCCGGCACCTGGATGGAGAAGGACGTGAACACGCCGCCCGGGTAATCCGGGTGCGCATAGGAGGCGTCCGGCGGGGTGTTTCCAGGGCCTTCGTTCACGATCTCGAACACGGCGACGATGTAGGCGCCGTCGCGGTAGAACGCCTTGACGTCCATGCGACGTTTCACCGAACCGAAGGTGCCGGAGCGGCTGGCGACGGTCTTCCCGTCCCGCACACGGAACGCCGCAGGCGTAACGGGCGGCGTGGTCGTCGCGCCCACCGTTGACTGCTTGACCTGGTAGGAGATCTCGACACGGCGGTTGCGGGCGCGGGCGGCGGCGTCACCGGCGCCGCCTTCCCTCGCGACCGGCTCCGCCTTTCCCTTGCCGCTGGCGGTGTAGGTGAAGGCGCCGCCGAGCCGCGACTTCATCTCCTTCGACACGGCCTCCGCGCGGTCCTTCGACAGCTTCAGGTTGTCGGTGTCCTTGCCCTTGGTGTCGGTGTATCCGGTGAACGTCAGCGTGCCGGTGGCCTTGGTCCTGAGCTGCGGCGCGAGCTCGTCCAGGACGGCCTTCGCCCGGCTCGAAAGCTTCGCCGACCCGGTATCGAACAGCACATCGGTGCGCAGCCCGACGGTCGCGTTCGAGGCGCTGGACGCGACGTCCTTGGTCTCACCCTCGGTGATGTCGTACAGGTCGACGGGGTTGCCGCCGCCGGTTCCGGTCGCGGGAGGCGCGGTCCCGGTGGACGGCGTCGTCCCCGTGGACGGCGTCGTCCGAGGGGTCGTGGGAGAAGGCGTCGTCGGCAGCCGCGAGGGCGCCGACGCGGCGTACGGGTCGTAGTTCAACGGCGGCTGGACCGACATGGTCGGCCCCGCGCCCCTCCCCTGCGAGCCGAACCCGGGCGGCGGCGAGAAACCGGGCGGCGGCGAAAAGCCAGGCGGAAGCGAAAACCCTGGAGGCGGCGAGAAACCCGGCGGCGGCGAGAATCCGGGCGGCGGCGTGAAGCCGCCGGACGGAGCGGAGCCACCGGAAGGCATGGAACCACCGGCAGGCGGCGTGGGCGAGGCGTTCGTCACCGGCATGCCGGTGAACTCCCCGGCCGTGCCGGGCGTGATCGCGGTGACCTTCTGGAGGCTCAGCGGAAGGGCCGGATACTCGGCGGCCATTTCACGAGTGGCGCCGGGCGCGAAGGCCGCGCCGCTCGTCGACCCGGTGGGCTTGTAGAGCTTGCGTCCGACAGGGTCGAGCAACATGATCCCGAACGGGACGGACTTCGTCGTCGAGTCCAGCGACGTCACGCTGTAGCGCAGCACCGCCTTGGTGGCCTGCCGTTCGACGCCCTTGATCTCGACGCGGGCGTGCATGCCGTCCGCGCCCCCGAACCAGCCCTCCTTCGCGAACCCGGCCGTGCCGGCGCTTGACCCGCCCACGCCCACGGTCGGCGGGTCGGCCATCTCCGCCTTGTCGGCGTCGGCGCAGCCGGCGATCAGCAGGAACCCGGTGAGGGAGACGGCGAGAGGCAGAACGCGCATCGGTCATCCGGTCGGCGGGAGGAGGGACGAGGGACGAGGGACGAGGCTGGACGAGTCGGGACGAAGCGAGACGGAACGAAGAGGGACGCGCCAACAGTAGCGACGCGGCGGGCCCTCGCCAACACC
>JBOHBY010001282.1:0-1592 GCA_050698635.1 Spirillospora sp. | reverse complement strand
GCCGTGACGGGCCCCGGGACGGGCCCCGCGACGGGCCCCGGCACGGGCCCGGCGGTGGGCGGGCGGCCCGTGCGGGAGCGGGTTCCGGGAGAGAAAGCGATCTTGGGACCGGGACGGGCCGGCGGCTCTAGGGTGGGGTGATGCACATCCCGGCCCACCGCCTCGGCGCGTCCGCGCGGCTCTGGCGGTCCGTCGCCGGCGTCGCCGTCGTCGGCGCGCTCTTCTACACCAGTTCCTACGGGAGCAACGACGACTTCCCGCTGGGGCCGATGACGCAGTTCGCGTTCTCGGTCAAGGACGACGGCGGAACGATCAACTCGTTCTGGCTGGAGGCCGACACGGCGGAGGGACGCCGCGAGAAGCTGTCCATGGACGCGGTCGGGACGGGCATGAAGCGCGCCGAGATCGAGGGGCAGATGGGCCGGATCGTCCGCGACCCGTCGCTGCTGCAGGGCATCGCCGACGGGCAGCGCAGGCTGCATCCCGGCGACCCCAGGCTGACCAGGGTGTACGTCGTGCAGGAGATCAAGACGTTGAAGCGCGGCAAGGTCGTGTCGGTCACCAGGCAGGACCGCGTCGTCTGGGACGTGCGGTGACCGCGGCGGCCACACCGCGGGCGCCGCGTCCCGTCCAGGCCGGCGCCGAGGCCCCGGCGGACGACGTCCCCGCCCGCACGCTGTGGGACCGGTGGTGGTTCGGGCCGATCCCGCGCGCCCGCGTCGCGTGGCTGCGGATCCTCGGCTACGGGTTCCTGCCGTTCGACATGCTGCTGCTGACCAGGAGTTCGCTGTCGCACGCGCGGCTGCCCTCCGACCTGTACCAGCCCGTCCTGGCCGGACGGCTGCTGCACCTGCCCGCGCCCACGCCGTGGTCCATGTACACGCTGCTGGTGGTGACGCTCGCGGCCGGGCTCGTCGCCGCGACCGGCCGGGTTCTGCCGAGGGCGACCGGGTACGTCGCGGCCGGCGGGTACCTGTGGTGGGTCACGATCAGCATGTCGTACGGCAAGGTCGACCACGACCATCTGGCGCTCGTCGTGGCGCTGTTCGTCCTGCCGAGCGTGGGGCGCGCGAGGATCGGCGACACGCGGGCAGCCTGCGAGGCGGCGGCGTGGTCGGTGCGGTGCATCCAGATCGGCGTGGTGGCGGCGTACTTCCTGTCGGCGTGGGCGAAGGTGCGCATCGGCGGGTTCCCCGCGTGGCCGAACGGCAACACCGTCCAGTGGGCGCTGAGCCGGCGCGGGACGGCGTTCGGCCGCAAGTTCATCGAATACTCGCCGTTGCTGAAGGCCAGCCAGTGGTTCATGTTCGTCGCGGAGGCGGTGTCCCCCGTGATCCTGTTCCTGCGCGGGCGGCCGCTGTACCTGATGGTGCTGTTCTTCGCGGGGTTCCACGCCGTCACGTACGCGCTGATGAGCATCCACTTCATGCCGCACGCCATCTGGCTGGCGGCGTTCCTGCCCCTGGAGCGGCTCACCGGGCTGCTGCCGGAGCGGCTGCGCGGCCGCGCGGCGGACGCGGACGAGGACGCGGACGAGGACGAGGACGAGGCGCCCGCGGGCGGTCAGCGCGAGCCCCTGCCCTCCTCCTGAC
>JBOHBY010001281.1:0-5125 GCA_050698635.1 Spirillospora sp. | reverse complement strand
GGCCTCGCCCGCGGGCTGCGCGGCTCCGCCGAGCCGACGTGGCGCATGGGCTCGGGGAGCCTGCCCGACCAGCTCGAAGCCCTGCGGACGATGATGGGCCTGTGGGTCGCGGAGGGGAGGCCCGAGCTGGCCGCGGCGACCGGGCTGCCGCTGTTCCAGCGGCTGCCCGTACCGGAGCGGTTCCTGTGGACCGGGCTCTCCCTCAGGGGCACTGACGCCGCCCGGCGCGGGCGCGAACTGGTGGAGACGGCCGCGCGCGTCCACGGCTACGGCCGGGCCACCCTCGTCCTCGCCGCCTGGGACGCCGAGGAGGGCCGTCACCAGAGCGTCCTTGACCGGCTCACCGGTTCCACCGCCGCGGCGGACCCGAAATCGCGCGTGCTGCTCGCCTGGGCGCAGGCGCGCGGCGGGCGCGAGGACGAGGCCGTCCAAACCCTGGAGGACCTGGCCGCCGCCGGACGCCACGAGGCGGGTCATCCGCTCGGGCTGCTCCGGATGAGGAAGGCCGTCGCCCTGTGGGCCGCGGGCAGCCGTGACGAGGGGCTCCGGGCCGCCGAACGGGCGGTGGGCGAGCTCTTCGCCGCCGCCGAGCTGGTTCCCTCGTCCCTGCGGACGGAGGCGTTGCTCGTCTCGGCGGGCGCCTCCGCGTTCGCCGGCCAGCGCGTCCCGCCGGGCTCGGCGCTGCTGCCGTCGAACGAGGACGTGCCCTGGGCCGCCTGGACGCTGGCGATGGGGGCGGTCGTCGAAGACCCGGTGAACGCCGACCCCGCGCTTCACGAACGCCTGGTCGGGCTGGTGGAGCGGGTCGAGCCCGCGCCCGTGCGGGCGGTGACCGCCCTGGCCGGTGTGCTCGCCCACGGCTGCCTCGTCGCCGGCGAGCCCGGACGCGCGCTGGCTCTGGCCGGCCTGCTCGGCCGGCTCGCCGCGTTGGCCGAGCGGACCGAGGCCGCCTCCGACGTCCGGGGCCTGCACGGCCTGGCCATGACCGCCTGCCTCCCCCACCTGCCGGACGGCGACCTCATCGACCTCCCCTCGCCCCACGACGTCCCCGGCGTGTCGCTCACCCTGGCGACGGCCTTGCGCGCGCTTCACAGGGGCGATGCCGGTCAGGCCGCGCGGCTGCTACGCGAGGCGCCGGCGAGCGCCGACACCGAGCACGCGATGTGCCGGATCCTCGCGGACACCCTGGACGGCCGGCCCGCCACGGACCCGCCCGAGGGCCTGTCCCCGGAGCTGACGACCGGGCTCCGGATGGCCCAGGCCGCGAGCCTTCTCCAGGCCGATGCGAAGCGTTGCCTGGAGATCGTCACCGCGGAACTGCACGGTTCCGCCGCCGGAACCGTGGGCGCGCTGGTCGACCTGGAGCGTGTGCTTCCCGCTCTGTGCGCCGTCCCGAAACGTGGTGCCAGGGACCGATCGGCGTCGCCCTTGATCGGCCTCGTCGAGCGGCTCGCGGAGGGGTCGGACACCCGGCTGAGCCCGTTCACTCTCGCCCGCTGCGCCACCGCGGTCGGGGCCTACGCGACCGCCGAGCGCCTCTGGGTCCGGGTGCTGACGGAGCAGGACGTCCCGGACGGGGCACGCGAGCAGTTCGTGAGGTTCCTGTGCCACCGTGCACAGCTCGCCCGCGCCGACGGTGCCGTCCGCGACGCGGCCGCACTCCTCCGGCAGGCCGCCCGCGTCCGCGAGGGCGGGCTTCCTTTGGAGGCCCGATGACCGGAGCGGAGCGAGGATCTTCGGGCCGACTCCCCGGAGGTCTGGGGGTCGCCCCCCAGAAAGGTAGGGCGGTATGAGCCGGACACCGACCGGTCCCGAGCTGACCGACCTCGCCGACGCCCTGGAACTGGAACTGTGCACCGACCGGCTGCTCGCCCGCCTGTTCCCCGGGGAGACGTCCCCCAGGGAACGACCCGGCCGGTACGCGGCCCTCGAAGGGGCCATCGCCTCCAACCCCGGACTGCGCGACACGCTGCTGAGCGACGACGCCACGGCCGAGGCGGAGTGGCGGCGGCACGTGGACGCGAGCGCCGAGGACATCGAACTGCACCACACCCTGGCGGTCCTCTACCGGGAACGGGCGTTGGCCCGGCTCGCGCGCACCGGTGCGGACGCGGGGTCGCTGACCGGGGCGACCGTCCTGTGGGTCCTGCTGCTGTCCACCGAGGCGTTCTGGGAACGCTTCGACGCCGGCACGGACGAATCCGTCCTCCGGGCCGGCCTGGCACGCGAACTGCTCGACCTGCACGCCGAGCGCGGGGCGCGGGCGCTGACGGCCGGTGACACCGCGGTGGCCCGCGACCATCTGGCGTGCCTGCATGCCTGCCGGTCGGGGGCCGAGGTACCGCGAACCATGGTCGGCGACCTTCTGCGCATCCCCTACTGGCACCTGGTGGACGACGACCGGCTGGGCGAGATCGCCGGCGTCGCCACCGAGCTCCTGGACGCCTGGTGTTCCGACGTCATCGACGGCGCCGACCGGCTGACCAGGGAGCGCATTCCGGAGGGGCAGTCGGCGAACTACGAAGCCGGAATCGACCGGCTCAAGCCGTTCATCGGGCTGGGCGTGGCCTTTCCACGGGCGCTCGCCACCGGACTGGAATGGCACAACGAGTGGTGCTACGTCGATTTCCGGGCCGAGCGCGCGCGAGCCGCGGAGATCCTGCGCTCGGCCCGCGACTTCGCCGACGGCCTTGAGCCCCATTGCGTGAAGGGGGACGGACGGGTGCCGGAGAACCGTGCCCTGTCCGAGCACTACGTGCTGCGCGCGGTCGTCAGCGGTGACCCGGCCGAGGACGCGCGGTGCCTCGACATCGCCCTGGAATGGAATCCCGACAACGACATCGCGGCCGCGAGAGCCGCTCAGCTACGAGAGCGCAGACGGTGAGAATGGATTACAAGCCCAACCCCTTCACGATTCTCGGCCTCCCCGTCGATACCGACCGGGGCACCATCGTCGAGCAGGGCCAGCAGCTGTCGGACATCGCCGCCACCGAGGAGGAACGCGACCTGCACAGGTGGGCCGTGGGGGAACTGCTCCACGACCAGACCACGCGCCGAAGGCACGAGATCCTGGAGGCGCCGGGCGCGGCCTACCGCGACGGACGCTGGGCGAGCTTCGAAAAGCTGTACGCGAACCCGGCCGATCGCGCGTCGCTGCAGGGTGCCGGCGACCTGCGGCCCGGCGATTTCGATCTCGCCGCGATCGTCGGCCTGATCCTCGACGCCTCGCTCGTCCCGCCGCCCGTGGACGCCGAGGCGGCCGTCCGGCACGTTCCCACGTCTCCCGAGTTGTCCGACCCTCCGCTGGAGGTGGCCGATGTCCTCTTCGGCTAAGCCCTCGCCGGTCGACCCGGCTCCGTCCGCGTCGGCTCCGTCCGGGCCGGACGGTCTGCCCTACGGCTGGGACGCCTTCGCCGAGCGTCCGGCACCGGCGCGGATGGCGCCCGACCCGCCGGGCGTGGAGATCGCCCGCGTGCTGCAGATCCACCAGTCGGCCTTGAACGCCGAGCGCGGCCGCGCCCGCACCGCCGTGGACGAAGCCCTGGCGGTGTCGTTCCGGCAGGCTGTCCTCGTCGCCCAGTTCGAGGGCGCCCTGGAGCGGCACCGCGAGGCACTCGACGCGGCGGGCCTCGGCAAGGTGCACCGCGAGTTGCGCATCCGCAAGGACGAGATGCTCGACGCGCTGCGCCAGGGCGGCGTCACGGCCGAGGATCCGCTGGCCCGCCCGCTCGCGGAGGTCGCGGACACGGTCGAGGTGATCGGCTGGACGCACGAGCCGCGTTTCGACACCGAGGTGGTGGCCCGGACGCAGGAGCCGATCATCCTGTACCGCGGCGCCGTCGTCCGCCTCGGTCAAGTGGTCATGGGAGCGCCACCCCCCGACGCGCCGACGAGCGACGACGCCGAACCCGACCAGGCACAGGACCAAGCACAGGAGCAGGAACAGCAGGAGGAGCAGGAGTGACACAGCTCGTCAGCAAGGCGGTCGGGATCGACCTGGGCACCACCAACAGCGCCGTCGCCGTCATGGACCCCACCGATTCCGACCTGGTCATCCACCGGGATCCCAGGTCGAAGTCGCGGACGACGCCCAGCTGCGTCTGGCGCCGCACACCGGACGGCGAGCTGGTGGTGGGCCGCCGCGCCCTCATGCAGGTGGGCAGGCACCCGGAGCCGATCCGCTCCGTCAAGCGCAGCATGGGCCGCAGCGCTCCGGTGACGCTGGCCGGTGCCCCCATGTCGCCGGAGGAGGTGTCGGCCGCGATCCTCGCCGAGATGAAGGGCCAGATCGAGCAGGACGTGTCGGCGTTCGACTCGCCGGAGGCGCGGTGGCTCGTCGACCGCGCGATCGTCACCGTCCCCGCCTACTTCGACCAGCCGCAGATCGACGCCACCCGCAGGGCGGCCGAGCTGGCCGGCCTGGAGTGCCTGGAACTCCTGCACGAGCCGACCGCCGCGGCGTCCTACCACTGCTGGCGCACCGGAGCCGAGGACGGCACATTCCTCGTCTACGACCTCGGCGGCGGCACGTTCGACGTGAGCGTGGTGCGCTGCACCGCCCGGGTCTACGAGGTGCTCGGCATCAGCGGGAACAACAGGCTCGGCGGCGACGACATCGACGAGGCGTTCGCCCGGCACCTGCTGGAGATGCTGCGCGACCAGGACGCCGCGCTCGACCTGGACCCGAAGTCCGACCCCGAGGACGGGCTCCGCTTCGCCCTGCTCAGGTCCATGGCCGAGGCCGCCAAGATAGGGCTGTCGAGCGACCACGAGTACCAGTGGCGCGACGGCGGACGGCTCGTCGACAAGGCCGGCGACCCGGTTCTCATCGACGCCGTGATCGAGCGCGCGGAACTGGACGAGGTGGTCAAGCCGCTCGTGAAGCGGACGCTCGGTTACTGCCACCAGGCTCTCGCCCGCGCGGAGGAGACGGCCGGGGTCACCCTCGCCGACGTCGACGAGATCATCCTGGCGGGCGGTTCGACGCACATACCGCTGGTGCGGGAGATGGTGCGGGCCGAGCTGTGCTCCCAGGCCAAGTGCGACGAGCCGGCCTACAAGGAGGTCGACACCGTCGTGGCGCTGGGCGCGGCGGTCCGGGCGGCGGTCGTCGGCGGGCTGGCGG
>JBOHBY010001280.1:0-5513 GCA_050698635.1 Spirillospora sp. | reverse complement strand
GGCCGGTCCGGTCGAGATCCGACGCCGCGGGCGCAGGCGCGTCTGGTGGTGGGGTCGCGTGGCGGCCCGCCGGGAGTTGCAGGACGGGGCCGCCCTGGTCGAACGTGGGCTGGCCGCCGAGGATCGTTCCACTGGGGACGAGCGCGTCGTCCGTGCGTCCGGCGGGCAGCGCCGCCGTGCCCGGTTCGGTGTCGGGGCCCGACCCGGCGCTGTTCGGGACGACGAGGTCCTCCGGCAGCAGGACGATCGCGGTCATCCCACCGTACGGGGACGTCCGCAGCGTGACCTTGATCCGGTGCCGGTGCGCGAGCCGTCCGACGACGAACAGGCCGAGCTGCGCGCTGTCGGACAGGTCGAACTCGGCGGCGGTGGCGAGCCGCTCGTTGGCGGCGGCGAGGCTCGCGGCGTCCATGCTGAGGCCGCGGTCCTCGACCTCCAGGGTGAAGCCGTGCGCGACGGGCTGCCCCTGCACCTGGACGGTCGTGTGCGGCGGCGAGAACACCGCGGCGTTCTCGATCAGCTCGGCGAGCAGGTGGATCACGTCGGCGACGGCCGGGCCGACGATCGCGGCGCGGGTCATCGGCGCGACGTTGACCCGGGTGTAGTCCTCGACCTCGGACGCGGCGGCGCGGGCGACGTCCACGATCGCGACGGGGCTGCGCCAGCCGCGGCCCGGCACCTGGCCGGACAGGATGATCAGGCCCTCGGCGTGCCGCCGCATGCGGGTGGCGAGGTGGTCGACGCGGAACAGGTCCTCCAGGTCGTCGGGCGTCTCGATGCGGCGCTCCATCGCGTCCAGCAGCTTGAGCTGGCGGTGCAGCAGCGTCTGGCTGCGCCGGGCGAGGTTGACGAACACGTCGCTGACGTTGCGGCGGAGCGTGGCCTCCTCGACGGCGCTCTGGATCGCCGTCCGCCTGGCCGCGTTGAACGCCTCGCCGACCTGGTCGATCTCGCGGGTGCCGAACTCCAGCGGCGGGGCCTCGGCGGCGACGTCGACGTCCTCGCCGCGGCGCAGCCGCCGGACGACGCCGGGCAGCCGCGTGTCGGCCAGGTCGATCGCCTCGCGGCGCAGCCTGGCCAGCTCGCGGATGATGGACCGGGCGAGCCAGACCGCGAGGACGAGCGAGGCCACCAGCGCGACGAGCCCGAGCGCGCCCGCGACGACGACGCGGGTGATGATGCCGTCCGAGATCGGCTCGGCGCGCCTCTCCGCGCCCGCCGACACGCCCAGTTCGAGCCCGCGCAACCGGGTCAGGTTCGAGTCGGCGGTGGTCTTCCACAGCACGCCCGCGCTCGCGGCGGTGGCGCGCCGGGGCGAGGCGACGAAGCGGTCCTCCAGGGTGCGGAGCCGTCCGTACTCGGGCATCGACACGACGCGCTGGTAGTAGTTCTGGTCGGCGGTGCGCAGTTCGGCCGCCGCGAACGCGTAGAGGGCGCGCTGCGTCCCGACGAGCTTGACGAACTGCGCGTGCTCGACGGGCGTGAACCGTCCGGCGGCGAGCACTCCGGCGGCGAGCGCGTCCTCCTGCGCGAGGGCCTCGCGGGCGCGGGCGAGCGCCGCCTCGTTGCGGGCGTCCCTGGCCAGCTCGGAGTTGTCGAGGGTGACGAGGGAGCCCTGGAGCGAGCCGACGTCGGCGAGCAGGGCGGTGTAGTCGTCGAAGGCGTGCGTCCGGTCGGTCTTGCCGGTGTCGATGGCGCGGCGGCGGCCGTCCAGCCCGTCCAGCTCGCGGAGGATCTTGTCGGCGAGGCGGCGGGTGTCATCGGGCGCGGCGCCGCGGGCGCCCTCGTCGGCCGCGAGCCTGCGGAACAGGTCGGCCTGCCGGTCGGTGACCAGCCGGCCCGACTCCATCGCGGCGCGGTCGCCGACCGCCCGGCCGCCGAGGTAGACCATCGACAGTCGCCGCTCGGCCTGCAGCGCGCTGCCGAGCGCGCCGGACGGGTAACCGTAGTGGTCCTGGACGGTCTCGACGTGCCGCAGGTTGAGGCCCTCGCCGAGCGCGATGCTCGCGGCGAACGTCCACAGCCCGCCGAGCGAGACCACCGACACGGTCACCATCAGGACGACCTTGAAGCGGATGGAGCGCAATCGCGCGGCCCTGCGGGTACGCCGGAGGCCGGCGGCTGCGTCCTCGGGGCGGCCTCGATTTGGCACTTCTGCTGAACCTTCACTTGGCGGACGGGGGGCACGGCGGGCATGTCGGGGACGCAGGAGAGCCTAGAACCGTACGCCGCCGTGTGTCGACAGTTTCCAGATCATCACGTTTTGTACTCACGAACAGCCCGAAATACCCCTACGATGCCTCAGCGTGACTGTTCGTACTCCGCACGCGACAAGAACTCTGCTCGCCGCGGGCGCGCTCGCCCTCGCCCTGGCGATCACCGGCGCGTGCGGCGGCGGCTCCGAAGGCCCCGCCCGGCCGCCCGACATCCCGATGGCCCAGCAGCTCGGCACCCCGGAGGGGCGCCTCGACATGGTCGTCTGGACGGGCTACGCCGAGAACGGCTCCAACGACCGGAAGGTCGACTGGGTCACCCCGTTCACCAGGGCCACCGGCTGCAAGGTCACCACGAAGGTGGCCGACTCGTCGGACGCGATGGTCGCGCTGATGGAGACCGGACGCTACGACGGCGTGTCCGCGTCCGGTGACGCGAGCCTGCGGCTCGTCCACGGCGGGCTCGTCGCGCCCGTGAACACCGGCCTGATCGGCAACTACGCCGACATCGCCGGATATCTGAAGAACCAGCCGTACAACTCCGTCAACGGGCAGATGTACGGCATCCCGCACGGGTACGGGGCGAACGTCCTGATGTACCGGACGGACAAGTTCCGGCAGCGTCCGACGTCCTGGAACGTCGTCTGGGACGAGGACTCCCCCGCCGCCGGGCACATCGTCGACTACGACTCGCCGATCTACATCGCCGACGCCGCGCTCTACCTCAGGGCGCACCGCCCCGACCTGAAGATCACCGACGTCTACGCGCTGGACGAGGAGCAGTTCGCCGCCGCGGTCGACCTGCTCAAGCGGCAGCGGCCGAACGTGAACCAATACTGGGTGTCCTATTTGGACGAGCTCCAGTCGTTCAAGAGCGGATACAACTACGCGGGCACCGGCTGGCAGGTCACCGCGAACCTCGCGCTGGCGCAGAAGGCGCCGGTGGCGACGACGATCCCGACCGAGGGCGCGACCGGCTGGTCCGACACGTGGATGATCTCGTCGAAGGCCCAGCATCCGACCTGCATGTACAAGTGGATGAACTGGATCACGGCGCCGAAGGTGCAGGCCCAGGTGGCGCAGTGGTTCGGTGAGGCGCCCGCCAACCCGAAGGCGTGCCGGTTCACGGCGAAGGGCTTCTGCTCGACGTTCCGCGTCGGCGACCCCGAGTTCTACAAACGTCTCGCGTTCTGGCGCACCCCGACGGAGGACTGCGGCGACGACCGCGGCAACGAGTGCGTCGGCTACGAGCGCTGGGCCCAGGCCTGGACGCAGATCAAGGGCTGACGCGCGGGTTCCGGGCGGGGAACAAGGGGGCGCGGGCCGGGGTTCTCGGCGGCATGAGCGACTACGGCAGGCCCCTGGAATTCGGCTACTTCCTCGTCCCGAACGCCGACGACCCCCTCCTGGACACGGCCCGCACCGCCGACCGCGTTGGGCTCGACCTGATCGGCGTCCAGGACCACCCCTACCAGCGCCGCTACGTCGACACGTGGACGCTCCTCAGCATGATCGCGGCCGTCACCGAACGGGTCCGCGTCTTCCCGGACGTGGCGAATCTCCCACTGCGCCCCCCGGCGGTGCTGGCCAAGGCCGCCGCGAGCCTGGACGCGCTGAGCGGCGGCCGCGCCGAACTCGGCCTCGGCGCGGGCGGCTTCTGGGACGCGATCGAGGCGTTCGGCGGCCCCCGCCGGACTCCGAAGGAGGCGTTCGGCGCCCTCGAAGAGGCGGTCACCGTCATCCGGAAGGTGTGGAGCGGCGAGCGCAACCTCCGTTTCGACGGCGACCACTACCGCCTGAAGGGCGCCAAGGCCGGGCCCGTCCCCGCGCACCGGATGGAACTGTGGCTCGGCGTCGGCGGCCCGCGCGGCCTGGCGCTGACGGGACGCGCCGCCGACGGCTGGCTCCCGTCGTCGCCCTGGGCCACGCCGGAGCGGCTGCCGGAGATGCACGCCCGCATCGACGAGGCGGCCACGTCCGCCGGACGCGACCCGGCCGACGTCCGCAGGCTCTACAACATCAGCGGGACGATCACCGATGGCGCGTCCGAGGGGTTCCTGCGCGGCCCGGTGTCCCAGTGGGTGGACGAGCTCACCGACCTCGCCGTCGGCTCCGGCCTGGACACCTTCATCCTCTGGTCGGAGGGCGACCAGCAGGCCCAGATCAGGCGCTTCGCGGAGGAGATCGTCCCCGCCGTCCGCACCCAGGTCGCCCAGGAACGCGCCGCCTAACGCGCGGGGCGTAGTCCGCCCCGCCCGACCTGCACCGAAAGGCGGAGACCCGGAACCCCCCACCGGCCGATGCGCGGGAATGCTCGGGCGCGCGAAGGTGGGTTGAGCAGGAGGGAGAGACCATGAAAGGCCAAGTCCGCATCAAGATCAGCAAGCGCCCTGCCGCGCGCCGCACCAGGCGCCTGGACCTCGACCTGCGCACCCCGTCCGGCCGCGTCCTGCCCTACTGACCCTTTTGAGTGATCACGGCCAGCGGTAGGTGGCGTTGTCGGCGGGGACGTGGTGGGGCAGGTAGCACTTGGTCGTGACGTGCTCGTCCTTGCAGTCGAGGCACAGGTACGTGCGGTGGCCGCGCAGCCCGCGTCCGCGCGCGTCGCACGGCGGGCAGACGCACGGCGACCAGCCCACGATGACCCGTCCCGGTTGGAGCCGGTGCCCCGCCGGGCAGAGGAACGGCACATGATCACGGATACCCGCCGGGTTCGCCTGCTGCTGCACGACACGCGACTCTACTCGAACACGTGATCGATCAGGAAGGCGCCTTCATCGCGTAACAGTAGTTCGACTTGCCGTTGTAGTAGTGGCGGGCACGGGAATCGCCGTAGCGCCACTGGCAGCCCGCGTCACGCTGGGCGGACGACAGCCTCATCGTCTCGCCCGAGCGTTTGACGCAGTACGAGCCGATGCTCGGGGACGTCCGGTACTCGACCCATTCCCAGCCGAGCTTCTTGCAGTACGCGGTGAAATGCCCGGGACCGAGCTCCACCCGGACGGGCTTCGGACGGCGCGACGGCGACGCCGACGTCCGCGGTTTCGACGACGGCGCGGCCGACGTCTCCGGCGTGGCCGTGGTCGACCCGCTCGGGCTCGGCGTGGGAGCGCCGGTCTGGCCTCCCGCCTGGTTCGCGTTGGCGGACGGCGTCGTCACCGCGCCGGTCGCCCCTCCCGGTTTCGCTCGGGCGCCGTCGTCCGGGGAGTCGCCGTCCGCGAGCCACACCGCCACGAACACGAGCGCGACGGCCACCGCCACGGCGCCGCCCGCACCGGCGATGACGGCCTTCCGACGCCC
>JBOHBY010001279.1:0-8652 GCA_050698635.1 Spirillospora sp. | reverse complement strand
CTCATGTCGTGCTCTCCGGAAGCAGTCCGCGGATGAAGGCGTCGCGGGCGGACGCCAGGTGCCGGCCGCCGCGGGCCAGCGAGATCTCGTGGTGGCCGGGGAGCAGCATGTCGATGTCCAGCGAGGCGAGCCGCTCCAGGCTGGCGGCGTACTCGGGGACCCGCGCGTCGTGCAGGTTCTGGAGGGAGATGCGCCCGCCGGTGAACACGCAGTCGCCGGAGAACAGCGCGCGTCCCTCGGGGGCGTCGAGCAGGTAGCAGGTGTGACCGTCGGCGTGCCCTGGCGTGGCGAGGGCTGTGAGGGTGATCCCGGCACCGAGATCGATCCGCTCTCCGTCGGCGATCGGGCGCACGGAAGGGCACGCCGCGAAGGCGTAGTCGTCCGGGTACACACCGGAAGCCTTCCCACGATCGACGCTGAGCATCGCCTCCGCGCCGGACGCGATCCAGCCGTCCGCCGGAGGCCCCGCGTGGACGGCGAGCCCCGGCACCCGCCGGACCAGCTCCGCGGCACCGCCCGAATGGTCGGCGTGCCCGTGGGTGATCAGGAGGTGGCGCACGCCGGACGACACCGCGGCGGCGTTCATCCGCCGCGCGAGCAGCCCGGCGGACGGTCCGGCGCCCGCGTCGACCAGCGCCACGCCCCGGGGCCCCCGCACCAGGTAGACGTGGCAGTCCAGCGGGTCGGTCAGGTCGAACCCGGCCGCGCCGCTGCCGACCAGGTCGATGTGCTGCGTCAGCCTCACCCGCGCCCCCCGCCGATGCTCATGGAACGGACCGTGTCGACGATGAGGCGCGCGGCCAGCTCGACGTCGTCGAGCGCCACCGACTCGTCGGCCGAGTGCGCGTCGGCGACCGAGCCCGGCCCGAACACGACCGACGGGATTCCGGCGCGGGCGAGTTTGCTGGCGTCGGTGCCGAACGGCATCCCGCGGACGGACGCGTCCCGTCCCGCCGCCGCGAGCGCCCCGCACAGCGCCGCCGGTACCGGGCTGGTGGCGGGGGTGTCGAGGGCGTAGTCGACGGTGAAGGGCTCGTCGACCTCGACGCGGCCGGGGAGCAGGGCGGTCAACTCCTCCCTGTCCTTGCGCCAGACGTCGATGGGCTCCTCGCCGGGGAGGGTGCGGCGGTCGATGTCGATCTCGCAGCGGCCCGGGATCGTGTTCGGCCCCTCGCCCCCGCGCACGCGCGTGACGCTCCGCGTCGCCGCCCCGAGCAGCGGATGCGCGGGGACGCCAGGCGCGGCACCGTCGATGTGGTCGATGACGCGGGACATGAGCGTGACCGCGTTGACGGCCTCGTCCGGACGCGAGCTGTGCCCGGCCGTCCCGAGCGTCCGGACGGTGTAGCGCACGCACCCCTTGTGCGCGACCGCCGCCGCGAGATCGGTCGGCTCCCCCACGACCGCGCCCGCCACCGGCTGCCCGCCGAGGTCGGAGATCAGCCCGAGGACGCCCTGGTAGGCGTGCTCCTCGTCCATGACCCCGGCGAGGACGACCCCGAACGGCGGCGGCCCGCCCGCCGCGAGTTCGGCCGTGGCCAGCATGAACGCGGCCAGCGGCCCCTTCGCGTCGCACGCGCCGCGCCCGTACAGGCGGCCGCCCGTGATCGTCCCGGCGAACGGGTCGACCGTCATGCCGCCCGTTTCCACGGTGTCCAGATGCGATTCCAGGAGCACGAAGCGCGGATCGCGTCCCGGCACGGTCGCGACGACGTTCGGACGTCCCGGCAGGACTTCCCGCAGCTCAGCCTGCACCCCCCGAGCCGCCAGCCAGTCGCGAACGTACTCGGCAACGGCCGCTTCCCCGAGCTCGGGCCCGGCCCCTGTTCCCACGGGCCCGCCTCGCGGATTGACGCTGGCGATCCCGACCAGATCCTTGAGCAGTTCCCCGATCTCCCCCGATCGCGTCATTACGACCGCCGTTCCCGCGCGTAGGCGAGCAGCAGCCCGATGATGAGCAGCCCAAGGATGATCTGCCGGACGCCCTCCGACATGTTCCACGACGCCAGCAGCGCGGTGAGCAGCGTCAGCAGCAGCGCCCCGGCGACCGTGCCGAGCACGTGCCCGCGCCCGCCGAGGATGGACGTCCCGCCGAGCACGACCGACGCGATCGACAGCAGCTGGTACGGGTTGCCCATGGTCAGCGAACTGGTGGACGTGAACCCGAGCAGCACCAGCCCGGACACACCGGCGAGCAGCGCACACGTCCCGTAGGCGACGAACGCCGTCCGGGCGAGCGGCACCCCGGACGCGCGCGACGCCCGCTCCCCGTTGCCGAGGGCGAACACGTACCGTCCGATCCGGGACGCGTGCAGCAGCCACGCCGCGACGGCCGTGATCCCGATCCACAGGACGAACGCCAGCGGCACCCCGACGACCCGGTCGTTGGCGAGCGACCCGAGCAGCGGCACCTTCGCCGACTTCGGCGACCCGTCGGTGTAGACGAGCAGCGCCCCGGCGACGATCGTGCCGGTGGCCAGCGTCATCACCATCGGCGGCACCCGCAGCCAGGTCACCCCGGCGGCGTTGGCGAGCCCGACCAGGACGCTCGCCACCAGCGCGACGACGATCCCGGTCGTCCCGCCCGACCCGGACGCGACCTGCGCGCACACCACCGCCGACAGCGCGACGACACCCGACACCGACAGGTCGATGCCGCTCATCATCACCACGAGGGTCTGGCCGACCCCGACGATGCCGAGGAACGCGGCCGTCTGCACCAGGTACCGGACGCTGGAGACGCTGTCGAAGCCCTTCGCGAACAGGATCGCGGCGAGCCACGTCACGATCAGCACGCCGAACGCCCACGCGGCGCGATTGTCCCGCAACGTTCTCGGCAGGGTGGCGGCGGTGCGCGGTAGCGCGGTCATCAATCCGTCCTCTCGCGGGTCGCGAAGGTCTTCACGGCGATCGCCACGATCAGCACCGCCCCCTGCATGATCAGCTGGTAGAAGGGCGACAGTCCGGTGAACAGGAGCAGGTTCGTCAGCAGCCCGATGAGCAGCGCGGCCAGCACGGTGGCGCGCATCTGCCCCACGCCGCCGAAGAAGCTGACCCCGGCGAGCACCGAGGCGGCTATGGAGTTCAACGTGTAAGGGGCGCCGATCGTCGCATCGCCCGACCCCGTCTGGATCGCGAGGCCGATTCCGGCGATGCCGACGAACACGCCCGCCAGCCCGTACGCGCCGATCTTCACCTTGCGCGTGCGGATGCCGCTGGCGTACGCGCCGTGCTCGTTGCCCCCGACGGCGTACAGCGACAGCCCGAACCGTGTCGTCCGCACCGTCTTCCACAGCAGCAGGACGGCCCCGACCACCACCAGCGGCAGCGCGATCCCGTTCCAGCCGTTGTTGTAGGCGTCGACCAGCCCGGACGGAACGCTCCCTCCCGGCTGCGGCAACACGACGAGTGTGACACCGCCCCACAGGAACGACGCCGCCAGCGTCACGATGATCGGCGGCAGCCCCGCGTAGGCGACCAGCACACCGTTCGCCGCGCCGGTCGACGCCGCCGCCGCGAGCGCCAGCGCCCCGGCGATCACGACGCCGTCCTGCGCCCGGACGGCGAACACCGCCATCGCGAGCGCCAGCACCGACCCCAGCGAAAGGTCGATGCCCCCGGCGAGCATCACCGTGCTCTGCCCCATCGCCGCCAGGATCAGCGGCAGGAACTGCGCCGACAGGATCGTGATCGACGCCGGCGTGAACAGCTCGGAGTCATAGTGCCGATAGGCGGCCAGCAAGATCACCAGCAGCACGCACAACCCCACCACGTCGAGGTTGCGGCGCAGGAACCCACCAAGCCGCCCGGACCCAAGGCCGCCGCTCTGGCCGGCGACCGCGCGTCCGGCGGGCATCGACTGCTCAGTCACCGGTCACCTCCGTCCCGGTGACGGAGGCGCGGACCAGCCGCTCCTCGGTCAACTCGGCCCCGGCGAGCCGTTCGACGACGGAGCCCTCGTACATCACGGCGACCTCGTCGCACAGGCCGACCAGTTCCATGGTGTCCCCAGAAGTGATCAGCACCGCCACGCCGCCGTCGGCGAGCCGGCGGAGCAGATGGTAGATCTCGCGTTTGGTGCCGACGTCGATGCCGCGGGTCGGCTCGGCCAGCAGCAGGATCCGCGGCTCGGACGGCAGCCAGCGCGCCAGCGCGACCTTCTGCTGGTTGCCGCCCGACAGCCGCCGCGCCTCCTGCTCCGGACCGGTCACCCTGATCCGCATCCGCTCGACGAGATCGTCGACGAGCCGCGCCTCCGCGTCCCGGTCGACGGTGAGCAGGCGCCGCCCCGGCGTCACCACGTCGAGGTTGGTCAGCGCCAGGTTCGCCCGGACGGTCTGCGCCACGTGCAGCCCCTCGACCTTCCGATCCTCCGGGACGTAGGCGATCCGGTTCCGGATGGCCTCGCGGGGAGACGCCAGGCGCACGGGACGTCCGTCGAGCTCGATCCGTCCGGTGTGCCTGGCCAGCCCGAACAGCGCCCGCAGCACGGCCCGCTGCCCCTGCCCCTGGAGCCCGCCGAGCCCGATGATCCGTCCCGGCTCCAGATCGAGATCGACCCCGGTGCAGGCACCGTGCACGGTCAGGTCCCGAGCCCGCAACACCGGCTTCGCACCTGTGGAGTCGGCCGTCGGTGCCGCCGCCGCCCCGGCTTTGGGCGGGAACAGGTCGGACAGCTCCCGCCCGATCATCAGCCTGACGATGTCGTCATGGTCGGTCTCGACGCGTTCGCGGGTCGCCATGACCTCGCCGTCCTTCAGCACGGTCAGCCGGTCGGCGACGGCGAACAGCTCGCCCATCCGGTGGCTGACGATGATCACCGACGAGTCGGCGGCGCGCAGCTCGTCCACGACCGTGAACACGCTGGTGACCTGGTCGTCGTCCAGGGCAGAGGTGGCCTCGTCCAGGATCAGCAGGCGTGGCCCGGACGCGAGCGCCTTGGCCAGCTCGACGAGCTGCTGCTGCCCGAGCGGCAGCCGCCCGGCCCGGGTGAGCGGATCGACGTCCAGCCCGACCCGGTCCAGCAGCGGCCGCGCCCGCCGGGCGAGGTCGCGGCGGCGGATCAGCCCCCGCCGCGACGGCCACTGGCCGAGGAACACGTTCTCCGCGACGGTCTGGTGCGGGTTGAGGCTGAGCTCCTGGTGCACCGAGCCGATCCCGACCTCGCGGGCGCGGTGCGGCGACCAGGAGCGCAGCGGCTCCCCGTCGTACAGGATCCGCCCCGAGTCGGGCGCGAGCAGCCCGGTGACCAGCGACAGCACCGTGCTCTTCCCGGCGCCGTTCTCGCCGACCAGCGCGAGCACCTCGCCCGCCCGGACGTCGAAGCTCACCCGGTCGAGGACCCGGTTGCCCGCGAACGACTTCGAGACCTCCTCGACGGCCAGCAGCGCCACCGCTACTTCCCGATCAGCTTGTCGATCTCGGGCTGCGGCAGCTCCTGGATCGGGTAGGAGTCGTCCGGCTGGTCCGGCTTGACGTACTGGCCCAGCGTCTCGTCCGTGATCTTGGGCAGCGGGACCATGATCTGGTTCGGCACCGTGGCGCCACCGGCCTTGGCCACGCCCGCCCGCAGCGCGATCACACCGAGGTAGTTGGGCTGCGCCGTCGACAGCGACGAGAACCCGCCGCTCCTGTTCTGCTGCCACAGCTTCAGGAACCCGTTGTAGTTCTCACCCGTGATCGGGACGAGCTTCTTCTTCTGCTTGATGAGCGTCTGCAACGCCGCCGCGGACAGCGCCCCGCCCTGCGAGAACACACCGTCGATGTCCGGGTTCGCGGAGTAGGCGGACGCGAACGCCTGCGCGGCCGGGGCCAGGTTGTACTCGCTGTGCACGTTCGCGGCGACCTTGATCCCCGGGAACTTCTTCAGCGCCTCCTCGGCGCCCTGCCAGCGCTCCTCGCTGACCGCGACGCCCGCCGGACCGTTGAACGCGATGATCTTGCCCTTGCCGCCGAGCTTGTCGCCGAGCCACTGGCCCATCATCCGGCCCCACTCCTTCTGGTCGGTGCCGACGCGCACGACCTTCTCGGAGGTGACCAGGCTGTCGAAGTTGACGACCGTGATGCCGGCGGTGGTCGCCTGCTCCACCACGGGGTTCAGCGCCGTGGACGACCCGGCGTCCACGAGGATCACGTCGAACTTCTGCTGGATCATCGCCCGGATCTGGGCGATCTGCTGGGACGTGTCGCCGTTGGCGTTGAACACCTTGTAGTCGGCGATCTTGCCCTCGCCCTTCAGCTTCGCGACATCGTCCTTGATCATCTTGTCGGTCTGCTGCATCCACGACGGCGTCAGGTAGATCGTCGACCAGCCGACCTTCAGCGCCTTGGCCTTGTCGCCCGACGTGCCGTCACCGTCACCGGACTTGCCGTCACCAGAGTCGACACCGCACGCGGCGGTCGCGGCGAGCGTGCCGAACGCCGCGACGGTCGCGACGGCGCGCGTGAATCTACCGATCATGGGGGTTCTCCTCGTGCCTGTGCGGAACCCGGGGGGGCTCCAGCGATCTGGGTGGACGGACCGCGCCCCGGCTCCGCGAAAGTGCCCCGACCGTCCCGCCGGTTTTCGTGGAGGCTATGGGCCCCGCCAACCCCGCGCCAGATTTGCAACATATGATTTTGCACTGCAAAACCATGCCCTGACCTGCGATCTTTCCCAGATCCTAGGTCTCCGTCCCCGATGCTCCGCCCACGCTCAGCCCGGCCAGGTCCACTCGGCGTTGGGGAACATGCGGTACTTCAACAGCCGGTCAAGCCGCTCGGCCGCCGCCTTCGCGTCGTCGCACGGCGCCAGGAACCCGCCCCGCCGCTTCCCCGCCTCGAAGTACCCCCACGACCCGCCCGGCGTCGCCCGGACGGTCACCACCGCCCCGATGTCCTCGGCCGCCCCGCTCGCGTAGACCCACAGCAGCGGCGCCGGGAACCTGTACTCGTCGATCTCGTACAGCTCCACGCACCGCCAGCCCTTCGGCTTCAGCGCGACCGCGAGCAGTTCCAGGTTCCGCACCGCGATCTCGTCGCCCATGAGCGTCCGCCACCGGAGCACGGCCTGCCACCGCCCGACAACCTGACGCAGACCCACCCTCAAGCCCTGTCCCCAGCCCGGCCCGCACCTCATCACGCCCCCCGCTCGCTGCGTCCGAACCCCGTCCTGAGGGATAGAGGATGCGCTCACGTTCCCGGACGCCTGAACACCGTTCCCAGCACGTCTAGGACGCTCTCGAACTACCGTTGAGAACGTCCCGTCCGTCCTGCCGAGGGGGTGCAGGTGTGCCGAACGATGCGCTACGACAGGCCATGACCGATGCGAGACTGACCGAGCGGGACCTCGCCGAAGCATGTCGAGTGGACGTCAAGACCGTGGCCCGGTGGGTAGCCGAAGAACACCGCACACCGCACCCACGTCACCGCTGGGCAGCCTCGGACGCCTTGGGAGTTGATGAGGGCATGTTGTGGCCTGACACCATCCGCAACAACGTGAAAACAGGACCGGACCGCGAGATCACGGCGGTGTACCCCTACCGCTCCGCCTGCCCGAGATCCGTTTGGCGACGCCTCATAGCCGACGCGAGCAGGGAACTGACCTTCGCCGGTTACACCAACTACTTCCTGTGGCTGGAGATCCCCAACCTCCGAACCGCCCTCCGCCGGAAGGCCGAAGGCGGATGCCGGGTGCGGTTCCTGGTCGGGGACCCCGACAGCGACGTCACGCGGCACCGCGAGGAACTCGAATCCGTGCCGCTCACCGTGGGCACCCGGATCAAGATCACCCTCGACGAGCTCGGCAAGATCGCGGACGTGCCCGGCATCGAGGCCCGCTACGGCGACGACCACGTCGCCATGAGCGTCTTCGTCTTCGACGACGAGATGCTCGTGACCCCCCACCTCGCCTACCTCGTTGGGCACGACTCCCCGATGCTCCACGTCAAACGCCAGCAGGACGACGGCATCTTCGACCGGTTCGCCCACCACGTCACCGAACTCTGGAACACCGCCCGCGCCATCCCCGAGGCCTAGGCGGGTCACACGGCGGCCAGATCAGCCTTGCTGAGCCGGACGTCCGCCAACTCGGGCACCTCCGGGAACCGCGCGCCCTGAAGCTCCAGCCAGGCGCGCAGGTCATCGGCGGTCGTCAAGGTCCGGCAGTGCGGTGCGACGGCGCAGCACGACCGGCCGGACGCGCCCCAGCCCCTGGAGCGGACGCGGCCGGAGGGGGGTCGTGTCGAAGGTGCCGGGCGGGAGGGCCAAGGCCAGGGCGTGGTCGATCAGGACGGTCCCCGGGTAGGCGGTCGCGGTCAGGCGGGCGGCCAGGTTGACGGGGGTTCCGAAGACGTCGCCCAGGCGTTGGATGACCTCGCCGTAGGCGAGACCCACGCGGACCCTCGGGAAATCGGGGTCTTCGTTGAAGCGGTCCGCGATGCGCAGGCCGATCTCGGCGGCGGCGCCAGGGTCGGACGCGACGAAGAGCACCTCGTCCCCCAGGGTCTTGACGACGCGTCCGCCCTCCTCGGCGACGATCTCGGCGGTCGTGGACTCGAAGCGCTCGATGAACGCGGCCAGCGTGTCGCCGTCGAGACGGCGGCTGAGGCGGGTGAACGAGACGACGTCGGCGAAGCCCGCGGCGAGATGGGCGAGCCCGGCGGCGGGGTCGGC
>JBOHBY010001278.1:0-4971 GCA_050698635.1 Spirillospora sp. | reverse complement strand
ACCGACCCCGGCCGTCCCGTCGCGCGGGTCGAGCCGCCGTCGCCGGACGAGCCGGCCCGCGCCGCGCTCGCCGGGGAACCGCGCGAGAAATCCCCTCTCACGCTCGACGCGGTGATCGCCGCGCAGGCCGCCCGGACCCCGGACGCGGCGGCCGTCCTCGGCGACACCCGGCTGACCTACGCCGAACTGGACCGGCGGGCACGGGCCGTCGCGGTGCGGCTGCGGGCGCGCGGGACGCGGCCGGGCGACGTCGTGGCGGTCGCGTTGCCCCGCTCGGCCGACCTGGTGGTCACCCTGCTGGGCGTGCTGAAGGCGGGCGCCGCCTACCTCCCGCTCGACATCGACCAGCCGGCGGACCGGCTGGCGTACATGCTCGGCGACTCCGGTACCGGCACCGTGCTCACCACGCGGGAGGCGGCCGCGCGGCTTCCGCGCCGCGACGGCGTGCTCCGGCTCCTCGTCGACGACGAGCGTGAGCAGGAGGAGGCCCTGGACGACGGCCCACCGCCGCCGCCCGGTCACGGCCCGGACCATCCCGCGTACCTGATCTACACGTCCGGGTCGACGGGCCTGCCCAAGGGCGTGCTCGTCCCGCACCGCGCCATCGTCAGCCAGCTCACCTGGCTGACGGAGCGGATCCGGCTCGGCGCCGACGACCGCGTGCTGCACCACCTGTCCGCGAGCTTCGACGCGTCGCTGCTGGAGCTGTTCTGGCCGCTCTGCGCCGGTGCCGCGATCGTGCCGGCCCGGCCTGGAGGCCAGGGCGACCCCGCTCACCTGGCGAGCCGCGTCCGCGAGCACGCGGTCACCACGGTGGCGATGGTGCCGTCGATGCTCGCGGCGTTCCTGCGGTGGGCCGAGGACGCGGGCGACCTGGGCGCGACACGGAGCCTGCGCCGCGTCCTCAGCGGTGGTGAGCCGCTGACCGGCGAGTTCGCCGAACGGTGGCGCGAGGCGACCGGCGTGCCCATGGTCAACGTCTACGGGCCGACCGAGACCGCCGTCCAGGTCAGCTACTGGGAGGCCGAGGGCACCGAACAGGCCGGGCCGGTGCCGATCGGGCGTCCCGTGGCGGGTACCCGCCTGTACGTTCTGGACGCGGCGCTGCGTCCCGTGCCGCCGGGCGCGGCGGGTGAGCTCTACGTCAGCGGGATCCAGGTCGCCCACGGCTACCACGGACGGGCGGGCCTGACGGCGGGACGCTTCGTCGCCGACCCGTTCGGCGCGCCCGGCGAGCGCATGTACCGTACCGGCGACCTGGTGCGCCGGCACGTCCGGCACGACGGCGCCGAACACCTCACCTACGCCGGCCGGGTGGACCGGCAGGTCAAGATCCGCGGCAACCGGATCGAGCTGGGTGAGGTCGAGGCCGGGATCGCCGCGGAGCCCGGCGTCCGGCGCGCGGCGGTGATCGACCGGCACGACGGGCCGGGCGGTGCGCGCCTGGTCGCCTACGTGGTGCCGGTGGCGGACGTCCACCTCGACTCCGAGGCGTTGCGGGCATCCCTCGCACGGTCATTGCCGGACGCGATGGTCCCGGCCGCGGTCGTCGTCCTCGGCGAGCTGCCCCTGACCCCGAGCGGCAAGATCGACCGTACGGCGCTGCCCGCGCCGGAAGCCGAGCGTGAGATGGCGCGGGCGCCGCGGAACGCGCGCGAGCGCCTGCTCTGCGAGCTCTTCGCCGAGGTGCTGGAAACCGGCGAGGCGGGCATCGAGGTGGGCATCGACGACGACTTCTTCTCCCTGGGCGGCGACAGCATCCTGTCCATCACGGTCTCCGGCCGCGCACACGCCGCCGGGCTGGTCATCAGCCCGCAGGACGTGTTCGAGCACCCCACCCCGGCCGGGCTGGCCGCCGCGGCGGCCCAGGCCACCGATGTCCCGCGGTCCGATCCGCGGGCGCCGCTGATCTCTCTGACGGAGGAGGAGAGCGACCGGCTGGAGCGGCTGAGCCCGCTACCGGTCGAGGAGGTCTGGCCGCTCTCGCCACTCCAGGAAGGCCTGTTCTTCCACTCCACGTTCGACACCGGCGGGCTGGACGTCTACACCGCCCAGGTCGCCTTCGACTTCCCCCACCGCGTCGACGCCGACCGGCTGCGCGTGGCGTGCGAGGCGGTCATGACCCGTCACACCGCTCTGCGCGCGGGGTTCACCGGCGATGGGCTCCGGCAGCCGGTGCAGTTCATCAGCGGGACACCCGAGCCGCCGCTGGAGGAGATCGACCTCTCCGCGCTGGAGTCCGGAGGACGACGGGAAGCCGTGGACCGGATCCTGGCCGAGGACCGCAGGCGGCGCTTCGACCTCGCCCGCCCCCCGCTGTTCCGGCTGCTGCTGATGCGGCTCGGGGACGGCACCGACCGGCTCGTGATCACCCATCATCTGATCCTGTGGGACGGGTGGTCGGCGTGGCTGTTCTTCGAGCAGCTCATCGCCCTCTACGAGCGCCGCGGTGACGCCTCCGGCCTGCCCCCGTCCGGCTCGTACCGCGACTACCTGGCCTGGCTGGCCGGGCAGGACGCGGACGGCGCGACAGCGGCGTGGCGGGACGCGCTGACGGACCTGGCTGAGCCGACCCTGGTGGGCCCGGTGGACCGGGACCTGGAGCCGGTCATCCCTGACCGCCGCCGCGCGGAGCTGTCCGAGCCGCTCACCCGGCGGCTGTACGCGGCGGTGCGGCGCCACGGCCTGACGCTCAACACCGTGTTCAGCGCCGCGTGGGCGCTGGTGCTGTCCAACGCCACCGGCCGCGGCGACGTGGTGTTCGGGACGGCCGTGGCCGGGCGGCCGGGAGACGTTCCCCAGGTGGAGAGCGTCATCGGGATGTTCCTCAACACCGTGCCCGTCCGCGTCCGCCTGGATCCGCGCGAACCCGTCCCGGAGCTGCTGCGGCGGGTCCAGCGCGAACGGGTCGCCCTGATGCCGCACGACTACCTGGGGCTGGGCGACATCCAGCAGGCGTCCGGGCACTCCCGGCTTTTCGACACCCTCTACGTGCTGCAGAACCTCGGCGACGAGGACGACATGGCCGAGCTCCAGCGTCGGCACGGCATCGTGGAGGCGGAGGGGCTGGACGCCACGCACTACCCGATCACCTTCGTCGTGACGCCGGGGACTCCGGTGCGGATGAAGCTGGACCACCGTCCCGACGTGATCGGCCGAGAGTTCGCCGAGGCGCTGCTCCGCCGGTTCACGACCCTGATCGAGCGCCTGGTGGACGGTCTGAGCGCCGGGACGCCGCAGCGCGTGGGCGCGCTGGACCCGATGGAGCCGCGCGAATGGGAGACGCTGGCGGCCGAGTGGGACGCCACCCGCCGTCCGGTGCCCGGCGAGACCGTTTCGGAGATGCTCGCGGCCCAGGCCGCGCGCACCCCTCACGAGGTGGCCGTCGTCGCGAAGGAGGAGACCCTCACCTACGCGGAGCTGGACCAGCGCGTCAACAGGACGGCCCGCCTGCTGCTGGCGAACGGTGCCGCCCCCGAACGGGTGGTGGCGCTGGCGCTGCCCCGCTCCGCCGATATGGTCGCGGCACTGTTCGCGGTGCTGCGCACCGGCGCGGCCTACCTGCCGCTGGAGCTGGACCATCCGGCCGGGCGGCTGGCGGACACGCTCGCCGATGCCGGGCCGGTCTGCGTCTTCACCACGACGGCCGTCGCCGCGTCCGTCCTGCCCGGCGTGCCGCACCCGAAGATCGCGCTGGACGACCCGGCGGTCGCCGAGGAATTCGCCGCGCTGCCCGCCGACGAGATCGCCGACGACGAGCGGCCGGGCTTCGAACGCACCCGCCCGGACCGCCTGGACCATCCGGCGTACGTCATCTACACCTCCGGCTCCACCGGCCGCCCGAAGGGCGTGGTCACGCCCTACCGCGGGCTGACCAACATGCAGCTGAACCACCGGGAGGCGATCTTCGATCCGGCGGTGGCGTCGGCCGCCGGGCGGCGGCTGCGGGTCGCGCACACCGTCTCGTTCGCCTTCGACATGTCGTGGGAGGAGCTCCTCTGGCTGGTCGAAGGCCACGAGGTGCACGTGTGCGACGAGGAACTGCGCCGCGACGCCGAGGCGCTGGTGGCCTACTGCGACCGGCACCGCGTGGACGTCGTCAACGTCACGCCGACCTACGCGCACCACCTCATCGAGGAGGGCCTGCTCGACCACGACCCGGACGCCGGACGGCACCGTCCCGCGCTGGTCCTGCTGGGCGGCGAGGCGGTCACCGAGACGGTCTGGGCCCGGCTCAGGGACACCGAGGGCACGTTCGGATACAACCTGTACGGCCCGACCGAGTACACGATCAACACCCTGGGCGGCGGAACCCGCGACAGCGGCACCCCGACCGTGGGCCGCCCGATCTGGAACACCCGCGCGTACGTGCTCGACGGGGCGCTGCGCCCGGTGCCGGACGGGGCGCCCGGCGAGCTCTACATCGCGGGCGCCGGTCTGGCCCGCGGCTACCACGGCCGCGCCGGGCAGACGTCGGAGCGGTTCGTGGCCGACCCGTTCGGCACTCCGGGCGACCGCATGTACCGGACCGGCGACCTGGTGCGCCGCGTCCCCGCGGGCACCTTCGACTTCCTCGGCCGTGTCGACGACCAGGTGAAGATCCGCGGGCACCGGGTGGAGCCGGCCGAGATCGAGGCCGTGCTGGACGAGCACGAGGGTGTCGCGCACAGCGCCGTCATCGCGGACGCGTCCGGGCCGGGCGGTGTCAAGCGCCTCGTGGGGTACCTGGTCCCGCGGACCCTGCCCGGGGACGCCGAGGCGTTCACGGCGCAGCTGCGCGCGCACCTCAGGGCGCGGCTGCCGGAGTACATGGTCCCGGCCGCGCTGATGCTGGTGGAGCGGCTGCCGCTGACCGTCAACGGCAAGCTCGACGTCAAGGCGCTGCCCGCGCCCGCCGTGACGGCCGCCGCGGCGAGCCGCCCGCCGCGCACGCCCGCCGAGGAGGTGCTGTGCGGGTTGTTCGCCGAGCTT